>JAYZYW010000041.1:0-13122 GCA_036139835.1 Bacteroidota bacterium | reverse complement strand
TGTGGTGCAATACTATGTATATCAAGATTTAAGAGCTGCTCGCTTTTTCTTGAGGGGTAGGTAGCTTGAGGCAATAGGCAACTATTGTCCTAGATAAATGATAGCACTCTTAGGAGAACAGAATCCGGCTTATGTGTAATTGCTAATATAAGGCCGACACTTAGGTGTCGGCTTTTTTTATCTTTGCTTTATGAAAAAAATGTTATTTATTGTTTCGTTTTTCTTTATTTCTATTTTGCAGGCACAAGACACTTTAATGCCAATAATCTTTTTAGATGATGTAGTAATTTCAGAAGCAAACAATGGTTTCTCAGTAGAAGACTTTGTAGGGTATGTAAAAAGGGATACTACTTTTTATATGAGTTTTAAGCATTTGCGTTATTATTCTCATAAGTATGAAAGTGAGTTAAATATATTTGGCAAAAAAGGGAAAACGATTGGTACTCTTAAAAAATCAGGGACCCATTATTCTAATGGTAAAAAAGCATGGATAGTAAATGATTCTATTTTTGCTGCGGGAAAGATTTTTAAGCGCAATGGAAACTATAAATATTATACTCCGGAGGCTTTTGATGAGGTGTTTTTTCCTCAAGACACCATTGATGTTAGTTTGAAAATATCTGATGATAAAAATAACGGGGATAGTCAAAACATGCGAGATGCCAAAACAGTTGGGTTTTCCATTGGAACTGATGATGTTGAGCAATCAAAAGGAGGATTATCTAAAAAGCTAGCCATTTTTGATGTTGACATGCAACAATATTATGATTATATTATTGGAGAAACAATTTATAAGAATAGACATTGTTATACATTCACTATAAAAGTAAAAAAAGACTTATCTGCAAAAGATGAAAGAAAAACAGTTATCAGAAATATTGTTTCTTATTTTGATAAGAAGAATTTTAATATAATATATAGAGAATATAAATTTGTTTATCGTAATTTATTTATAGATTTAGATATGCACATAACAGTAAATATGGACTATGTAAATGGTAAAAATATACCAACATATATTCACTATAAAGGTTTTTGGAACGTTATTTTCTTTAAACCAGAGAGAGCAGAGTTTAAGTTAAAAAACACTAATTATTTAGTCAATTAAAGCTTTTTGTGAGTTCCATCACAAAAAGCACCTTTTTTGGAGTGTTTGCAGCCACACCAAGCAACTGTTCTGTCTTCTTTTAGTTCAATAATCTCAGGAGAAAATCCTGTGCCTTTATGAGAGCCGTCACAATAAGGGTTTTTATTGCTTAAACCACAAGAACAGAATGCTTTTTTCCCAGATTTTTCGGTAACCATATAAGGTGATTTTTGTGTAATTTTTGGTAATTTCTCCATTCTGATTATTTTCTAGCAAATATAAAAAAAATAGCACATATTTTGTTCATAAAAAGAAAAACATATTATATTTGCACCCCAGAAATAACAAAGACATAAAGTCATGCCAAAAAGAACATTTCAGCCATCTAACAGAAAAAGGAAAAATAAACACGGTTTTATTGATCGTATGTCAACTGTAAATGGACAAAGAGTATTAGCTAGAAGAAGAGCTAAGGGAAGAAGCCGTTTAACGGTTTCTGATGAAATGGGTCATAAATAAAAAATGATTTATAGAATAAATAAGAGGTGTTGCTTTTGCAACACCTTTTTTTTAGGGCTTTTTAAAAAGTAAATATTGTTAATATTTTTTCATAATTCTAGATAAGAAAAAGAAGTAAAAAATTGTAAATTCGCACACATATAAAGAATAAAATGCCAAAGAATAATTCATTAAAATCAGTATTAATTATAGGGAGTGGACCAATTGTAATTGGACAAGCTTGTGAGTTTGATTACTCAGGCTCTCAAGCGGCAAGATCATTGCGTGAGGAAGGAATTGAAGTTTCCCTAATTAATTCTAATCCTGCAACTATAATGACAGATAACGTGGTTGCTGATCATGTTTACTTAAAACCTCTTACTCCTGCCTCAATTATTGAGATATTAGAGGAAAGAAATATTGATGCTGTACTTCCAACAATGGGAGGACAGACTGCATTAAATCTTTGTATTGAAGTTGACGAAAAAGGAGTTTGGGAAAAACATGGTGTTGAAATTATTGGAGTAGATATTGCTGCAATCCATATTACTGAAGATAGAGAGCAGTTTCGTAAATTAATGGATAAAATTGATATTCCAGTTGCTCCAGCCCATATTGCGACTTCATTTTTAGAAGGTAAAGAAATTGCTCAAGAATTAGGTTTCCCATTAGTAATTCGTCCATCATTTACCCTTGGAGGTAGTGGTGCTGCATTTGTTCATACCAAAGAAGAATTTGAAGATTTACTTTCAAAAGGGTTGCATGCTTCACCTATTCATGAAGTACTAATAGATAAAGCAGTATTAGGTTGGAAGGAGTATGAATTAGAGTTATTGCGTGATGCTAATGATAATGTAATCATCATTTGTAGTATAGAGAATTTAGATCCTATGGGAATCCATACTGGAGATTCAATTACAATAGCCCCTTGCATGACGCTTTCTGATGTTACATATCAGAAAATGCGTGATATGGCAATTAAAATGATGCGTTCAATTGGAGATTTTTCTGGAGGTTGTAATGTGCAATTTGCTGTAAACCCTGATGAATCAGAGGATATTATTGCTATTGAGATTAACCCTAGAGTATCACGTTCATCAGCATTAGCCTCTAAAGCAACTGGTTATCCTATTGCAAAAATTGCAAGTAAATTAGCTATTGGGTATACTTTGGATGAATTAGACAATCAAATTACTAAAACTACTTCTGCTTGTTTTGAACCAACTTTGGATTATGTTGTCGTAAAGATTCCTAGATGGAACTTTGATAAGTTTAAAGGTTCGGATATTGAATTAGGCTTACAGATGAAATCAGTTGGTGAGGTAATGAGTATCGGAAGATCTTTTCAAGAAGCACTGCAAAAAGCATGTCAATCCCTTGAAATTAGACGTAATGGTTTGGGTGCAGATGGAAAAGGAAAAATGGATCAGGATACAATTTTGTATGAATTACAACATGCAAGTGGTGATAGAATATTTAGAGTATATGATGCAATAAGAATAGGCCTCCCTACTAAGAAAATTCATGAAATTACTAGAATTGATTATTGGTTCCTTCATCAAATTGAAGAATTAGTTGTGCTAGAAAAAGAGATGGAAAAATATACTATTGAAACTATCCCAAGGGATTTGCTTTTAGAGGCAAAAATGAAGGGGTATGCTGATAGACAAATTGCATATTTAGTAAAGTGTTTGGAGAGTGCAGTTTATAATAAAAGAAATGAAGAGAATATCAAGCGAGTATACAAATTAGTTGATACTTGTGCTGCTGAGTTTAAAGCAGAGACTCCATATTATTATTCCACTTTTGAAATGTCAAAAGAAGAAAATGGAGTGCAGTTTGCTGAGAATGAAAGTGAGGTTACAAACAATAAAAAAATAATTGTTTTGGGATCAGGACCTAATAGAATTGGGCAAGGGATTGAGTTTGATTATTCATGTGTGCATGGAGTATTGGCAGCTAAAGAATGTGCGTATGAAACAATCATGATAAATTGTAATCCGGAAACTGTTTCTACTGATTTTGATACAGCTGATAAACTCTATTTTGAACCTGTATTTTGGGAACACATTTATGATATTATTCGTCATGAGGAACCTGAGGGAGTTATCGTTCAATTAGGAGGGCAAACAGCGCTTAAATTAGCTGAAAAATTAGAGCGTTATGGTATTAAAATTATGGGAACTTCTTATAATGCTTTAGATGTTGCTGAAGATAGAGGAAGATTCTCAGAGTTACTTAAAAAACACAATATTCCATATCCAAAATTTGCAGTTGCTGAAACAGCTGAAGAGGCTATTGAAATTTCAAAAACTTTAAATTTCCCAATATTAGTTAGACCATCTTATGTGCTAGGTGGTCAAGGGATGAAAATTGTAATTAATGAAGAAGAATTAGAGCATCATATTGTTAATTTACTTAAGGATATGCCAGGAAATCAAGTACTGTTAGATCATTATTTGGATAAAGCAATTGAGACAGAAGCAGATGCTATTTGTGATGGAGAAAATGTTTATATTATTGGAATGATGGAGCATATTGAGCCATGTGGAATTCATTCAGGAGATTCGTATGCTGTATTGCCAACCTTTGATTTAAGCGATAATGTTCGCCAACAAATGATTGATATCACCAATAAAATTGCTATAGCTTTAGAAACTGTAGGATTAATCAATATTCAGTTTGCAATTAAAGATGAAGTAGTTTATGTAATTGAAGCTAACCCAAGGGCATCACGAACTGTGCCATTTATTGCAAAAGCTTATGATGAACCTTATGTGAATTATGCTACCAAAGTTATGATTGGGAAGAAGAAACTAACAGATTTTGACTTTAATCCAACTAAAAAAGGTTATGCAATAAAGGTTCCAGTTTTCTCGTTTGATAAATTCCCTAATGTAAATAAGGAATTAGGACCAGAAATGAAATCAACAGGAGAAGCCATTTATTTTATTGATGATTTGCAGGATGATTACTTTACAAAAGTGTATTCTGAAAGAAACTTATATTTAAGTAGGTAATATGGGATTGCTTAAATTTATATTCTGGTTTTTCTTTATTTCTTATTTAATAAAGATGCTTGCCAGATTATTTGCTCCTATCTTAATGAAGCGTTTTGCAAATAAAATGCAGGACAGATTTCAGCAGCAATTTAATCAGCATCAACAAAATCAACAGACTCCCCCGCAGGAGGAGGGGAAGGTTACAATTGAAAAAACAAATAATCCAACTAAAGAAAAAACAGACAGTATAGGGGAATATGTTGATTTTGAAGAAGTTGATGAAAAATAATATTATGGAAAAAATTAAAAAACTTAGTTCGCATTTAATAGTATTGTTATTATTTATTGGTATTTCTTTTACTTACTTCTCTCCTCTATTAGAGGGTAAAAGATTGGAAATGGCAGATATTAAAAATTGGCAAGGAATGAGTAAAGAGGTAATTGATTTCCGTGAGGCCACTGGTGAGGAGGCTCTTTGGACAAACTCTATGTTTTCTGGTATGCCAGCATATCAGATTTCTACAAAGTCAAATGCTAATTTAATCCAATATGTAGTTAAAGTGATTACTTTAGGAATGCCGAGACCAGCTAATCTTTTATTTTTATACTTATTAGGGTTTTATATATTACTTGTATCTTTAAAAGTAGATTATCGATTATCTGTTGTAGGAGCAATAGCTTTTGCTTTTTCATCTTATTTCTTTATCATTATAGAAGCAGGACATATGACAAAAGCACATGCAATAGCATACATGCCAATGGTAGTGGCTGCAGTGCTTTATACATACAGAGGAAAGATTTTATTAGGAGGAGTATTAACAGCATTTACGGTAGCATTGGAGATTTATGCTAACCATTTGCAAATTACTTATTATTTGGCATTAATACTTTTAATGATAGGATTGGTTCAGTTTGTTAAAGATTTGAAAGCTAATAATCTTGCAGATTTTGCAAAGCGAACAGGGGTTTTGCTTATTGCGGCCTTACTAGCTTCAGCTACTTCTTTAACTAACTTAGCAACAACCATGGAGTATGGTAAAGATAGCACCAGAGGTAAATCAGAATTGACAACTAATCTAGATAATAAAACAACAGGATTAGATAAAGATTATGCAACTGATTGGAGTTATGGAATTGCAGAGAGTTTTACGCTTCTCATCCCTAATTTTTATGGAGGAAGTAGTTCAAATAGTGTTTTAACTTTAGGGGATGAATCAGAAACTTTAGATTTTTTAAAAAGATTTAAAAATAAACAATTAGCAAATGCATTAGCCAGCCGTAAATCTTCATCCTATTGGGGAGAGCAACCCTTTACTTCTGGACCAACTTATGCAGGTTCAATAGTTGTTTTCTTGTTCGTTTTAGGTTTATTCTTTGTAAAATCAGAAATGAGAATCTGGTTAATCCTCGCAACTATTATATCATTGTTACTTGCATGGGGCAAGAATTTTATGCCACTGACTGATTTGTTTTTGGACTATTTTCCTGGGTATAATAAGTTTAGGGCAGTATCTATGATATTGGTAATTGCAGAATTTACCATCCCTGTTTTAGGTTTTATATCCTTAAATAAATTTTTAATTAGTGATGTAGCATCTAATGAGAAGAAAAAACCTTTACTATTATCCTTTTATATAGTAGGAGGATTAAGTCTTCTGTTTACATTAATGCCAAGTTTGTTTTTTGATTTTTTATCTGAAAAAGATTTAGAGCCCCTTCAAAAAGGAATAACAACACCTAATGGTTTTTTGGATGGTTTAGCTTCAGATAGAGCAGGACTTTTAAGTGCTGATGCTTGGCGTTCATTTATTTTTATAGCATTAACTTTTGGAACACTTTGGTTGTTCCTTAAAAATAAATTCAGTAGTAAATATATTATCTTGATTGTTGGGGTTTTAATTTTAGCAGATATGTGGACAGTAAACAAAAGATATTTGAATGATGATAATTTTGCACGAAAACGTAAGGTAAAGATACCATATCAAGCAACTGCTGCTGATCAACAAATCTTAAGAGATAAAGATCCAAACTTTAGAGTGTTGAATCAAAGCGTAAGTACTTTCAATGATGCAAGTACTTCTTATTTCCATAAATCAATTGGAGGCTACCATGGAGCTAAGTTAAAGCGTTATCAAGAGCTAATTGAGAATCATATTTCTCAGGGAAATATGGCTGTACTTAATATGCTTAATGCTAAGTATTTTATTTCATCAAAAGGTCAAGTTCAACCAAACCCTGGAGCTATGGGAAATGCTTGGTTTGTAAGTGAGATTAGTATTGTTCCTAATGCTGATGCTGAAATTGCTGGATTAAATGGATTTAATCCAGCTACTACTGCAATTGTTGACACACGGTTTAGTGAGCAACTCATTGATGATTTAGATAATACAGCAGCAAATATTGTTTTAACGGAGTACAAACCTAACTATTTGAAATATACTTCTTCGTCAACAAAAGATGGAATAGCAATTTTCTCTGAGATTTATTACGATAAAGGATGGAATGCATATTTAGATGGAGAGTTAACTCCTCATTTTAGAGCGAATTATGTACTTAGAGGCATGCAAATTCCTGAAGGAACTCATGTAGTAGAATTTAAGTTTGAACCATTAACTTATAAGATTGGTGAAACTGTATCATTTACCTCTTCATTAATATTGTTGTTACTTTTAGCTTTTGTTTCGTTTAAGGAGCTAAAGTCGTAATGAAAAAGGTTTTAATCATTACTTATTATTGGCCTCCTTCCGGAGGCTCTGGTGTACAGAGATGGTTAAATTTCTCAAGATATTTAGCTGAATTAGGCTGGGATATAACCGTTATGGTCCCTAAGAACCCATCTTATCCTTTAATAGATGATATGATAGCAAGCTCTATTAGCCCTTTAGTTAAAGTTATAAAAGTGCCAATTTTTGAACCTATTAATATTCTGAATCTATCTAAAAAAAGAAATAGAGATCATTTAGATTCATCAGGTATTTTACAAAAAATTATCTTATGGTTACGTGCTAATCTTTTTTTTCCAGATTCAAGAATGTTTTGGATCAAGAAAGTCGTTAAGGTTGCTTCATCCTATATTACACAAAATAATGTAGATTGTGTCATTACAACTGCACCTCCTTTTAGCACACATTTAATTGGTTATCATGTTAAACGTAAAACTAATGTTAAATGGATAGTTGACTTTAGAGATCCTTGGTTTGATTTCTTCCAGTTTAAGCAATTGCCAATGATTCGCAGTATTAGAAATAAACATTTAAAATGGGAGAGAAAATGTTTGGTTTATGCCGATACTGTTCTTACTACTTCCCCTAGTTTAACCAAATCGTATTTAAACATAAATAATAATTCACATACTATAACTAATGGCTATGAATCATTAATAGATTCTGAACCTGATGCTAAATTTATTATTATGTATACGGGGGTTATGAAATCTATTCAAAATCCTTCAAATTTATGGCTTGTTTTAAATGAACTTTGTCAAGAAAATAAAGCTTTTTCTAAGGATTTATTAGTTACTTTAATTGGTAATTTTGATGATTCTATAATAACGGACAATAATATTATCTCTTTGAAATCCTCAATCAAGTTTGAAGGATATATAGATCAGGTTAAATTAAAAAATAAACTTAAAAAAGCTCAAGTATTACTTTTAAGTAGTGTTAATTTAGAGGGAGTAAATAATATTATTCCTGGGAAGTTATTTCTTTATTTATCAGTAAAACGTCCGATTCTTGCTTTTTCTTCCTTAAATAGTGATGTTGAAGATATTATTAATACAACAAAATCAGGAAAAGTGTTTGATTATTTAAATAAAGTTGATTTAAAAGATTATATTTTAGAGTTATATAATCAATTTAAAAAAAGAAATGATCGCTTACACTCAGTTGGTATAGATCAGTATACTTATAAAAGCTTATCTAATAAATTAAGTGATATTATAAATAAAACTATTTAGATTAATATGATTTTCTAGAAGGGTAAATTTATAGTCTAAATAATTGTAGGATTATATTTTTTGATAAATTGATCCATATATTCTATCCCTGGAAGATCTAGTAGAATGGTCTTGCAATTAAATTCAATTCCTTCATATAATACTGTTGAAAAAACACCAGCCTGGTATTCCGATAGAGCAAGTGCTCTGTATAGATCGACATTAGTTACTACTTTCACATTATGTGTTTTTTTTAGGTAATTTAATCGCTTATATTTTCTTATCATATGGTATTCATTAGGATGCAATTTAAAGGTTATGTTGTATTTTCGGAAATAACTGATGTTTTGAATAATTTTATCAGCGATGTTTTCTGTAAGACCGCCTTGACCAAGTACAATTAAAGAATTCTGTTTCTTGTGATTAAGATTATGTTTTTTCTTCTCATTCTCTAGATTTTGGAACGGTAATATTGCAATATCTTTTTTTGGGATTGCAAAATCCATTAGATCTTTCCAATATTTATTCCAAACATAAAATTTGGTAGGCAAGTATAATTTATTACTATTATTTGGGAAAGAGTATCCTAAATGATATTTGCTGAATGTGCCATGTTGTAGCTCTATTATTTCAATATTAAGATCATTTGCTGCTTTTATAAGTTCTCCTCGTCCGTAAGAGACAACAAGATATATTCTTTGTGGCTGAGTCTTTTTTAGGATATTTAAATAGAATGAGTAGGTAGGCTTAAATTTTTTAGTATTATTAATTAGTATCTGTTTTACATCTAAAAAATTATCACCTTTTTGATTTATATCATTGGATAGTTGCGTAATTATCTGCTTACTTTTAGCGCTTATTAGGGTTTTGATAAAAATATTCTTAATATTTCGTAGTATTAAAATGCTATCTAGATATCTTTTGTAATATTCTTTTTTTCTGCGATGTTTTCCTTTATATGGAGATTCAAATTCTATGAATGATATTTTTTGCTTACTTAGATCTTCTTTAAGATAAAATGTATATGGATCTATTAATTTTCCCTCAACCATTTGACTCCTCTCCCACGAAAATATAAGAGCATCTACTTTTTTTAAGTTAAGAGATGAATGATTGATAATAGAGTTCTTTAATAGTCGAAAGAAATTTGTTGCTTTCTCTATTGTGGTAAGTTTCATATTTAGATTCTTATCAAAAATCCCAAATTTTTTACCTATTTTATAATATAAATCCATTCTAAATGCAGCCCAAGGATGAATACCATTAATTTCTAGGTTAAAAAGATCATATTTTTTTTCTAGAAACCAGATATACTCACATAATTCTTTGATTGTTTTTATTTTAGTAGAGGACATTAGATGTCTTTATATAGTAGTGAATTATAGTTAATTATAGACTTAAGAATACACTTTACTTTTTTTCTCCCAATCCCAAGCAGATTTCATTGCTTGTTCTAAGGTTTCTTTAGCTTCCCAACCCAATTGAGCTTTTATTAAGCTCCCATTAGCATATATTTGCTCAATATCGCCACTCCTTCTAGGCCCTATAGAATAATTTACTTTGATATTATTTGATTTTTCAAATGCGTTAATTGCATCCAATACGCTAATGCCAATTCCTGTTCCTACATTAAAAGTATGTTTTTTAGGATGCTTTAGAATAAACCCCATTGCTAAAACATGTGATTTTGCTAAATCAACTACATGAATGTAGTCACGGATACAAGTTCCATCAGGAGTGTTGTAATCATCACCAAAAATAGTCACCTTTTCTCTTTTTCCTATTGCAGTTTCTGTGATAATTGGCACTAGATTTGATGGTTTGTCTTTTGAACAATCACCAATTAAAGCTGATTTATGAGACCCAATTGGGTTAAAATATCGTAAAGCTATACTATTGCAAGTGTCATCTAAAAGCATTTTTTCACAAAGCTGTTTTGTTTCCCCATAAGGAGATTCTGCTTTTTTGAAAGGAGCTTTCTCATCTACTGGTAAAAAATCAGGCATTCCATAGACAGTGCATGATGAAGAGAAAATAATATTTTTAATGTTATTTTCTCTCATACATTGTAATAAAACTTCTAAAGAACCTAAATTATTGTCATAATATTTCTGAGGATTTTGTACAGATTCTTCTACTGCTTTGTAAGCTGCAAAATGAATGGCCCCTTTTATTTTTTTTTCTTTTAAAAACACTTTATCCATTGCGGTTTTATCTGTACAATCAACATTGTGCCATTTTACTTTTCCGCCAATTATTTTTTCAATTCCAGCAATATTTTGTATTGATGTGTTACATAAGTTATCTATTATTATTGGAGTGTAACCACTCCTTACTAGTTCAACAACTGTGTGTGAGCCAATATATCCAGCACCTCCAGTAACTAGAATTTTCTTCATTAAAATGCTCTATTAATTCCTATTAGCCATCTCATTTGCACAAAGTCATCATCAGTTGCAGGAGCTCTGTTTAAGAATAATGGCATATCAAATCTGATAATTAATGGTGTTACTGTTTCCAAGGGACCAAAATTACGGAATGTATAAGTAAAGCCTATACCAGCATCAGCTCTTAGCTCAGCAAAAGATTCTTGATAATTTTCTTTTGTGAGATTTGCAGATGTTATAATACCAGCATCAGCAAAAAGATAAGATGCAATGTTATGTTCCCGTATTGAATAAGGTAGGTAAGCGGTAAAGTCAATCTCAGTATTGAAAGATGCACCACTTGTCCCATTATAATTAAAAGATTCAATTGAGCCATCTGTATTAAACTCAGGAGCTAAATATCCAGTATACCCTCTAAGATTTAAGCCGCCTCCTGAATGGAAATAATTTGTAGTATAATCATAACTTAGATAATCTGATGATACAAAGCCATCAGCTCGTGTGAATTTGGAATCCATTAGTTCTTCATTATTTGCACCAGCTAAACCTAATTTGCTTTCTTCGGCCCAATTACTACCTGTACCAATTTGAAAAAATGCACGCGTAGTTATTTTTAGTTTTTCTAATTTGTTGTTGTTTTTTGCAGAAAGCGACAAAACATTATAGTCATAAGAGCTGCCTAATGCAGAGGCTTTGAGTTCTAGATTTATTTTCCCATCACCATATGCATATTTATATTTATGTTCAAGATCGATGTCAATTCTATTGTTCATTTTTCTTGGAGCCCAACCATTATTTATAAGGTAATTACTATTAGTTCGGTAAAGTGATAAAAAGTCAACTGTAAGTTTATTATTTTTTTTGCTGTCAGATTTTTCTATACTTATTTTATTAGTATATAATCCTGCTAAAAATTTTGATTTCACTTTTAATCGACTATTTAATGTGATGTTATCTAGATGAGTATTATAACCTAATCGATAAGAGTAGTAATCATAATCATTAGGATTTGTAATGCTATCTTTTTGCAAAGTACCTGTATTAATCCAAACTGTTGCGTCAATTAAATGATGATGATTCATATAGCCTCCATTAAGGTTTAATCCGACTTTCATACCATCATAATTATTCCACCAAAGATCTGGGCGATATTTTATTTCATAGTTTTGCCAGTCTGGATATTTCCATAATTGGTGATCAAAATCAAAAGTGGTATTATATTTTGAGCTATTATCTGGCATATAAGCATCAGCTAATCGGTTTGTAGGATCAATAATAACTTCTTCAATACCTGAAGGAACTTCAATTATAGTTGAATATTCAGGATGAATTAAGTCCCACCCGTGCCATTTTGGTAAGACTTTAGCATTAGTTTTTTTAATAAACCAATTATTAGGGATGTGATAATTATATCTTTTTCCGTTATTTGCAATGACTGTAAAATCAATAGGCATTTGCATTCTTGATTTTCTTTTAAAAGTTATTTTATTTCCTTTTACTTTTACAGAATAATCAATTCTTTTGGTTGATTCTAACCATTGATCAAAAAACCAATTTAAATCAACCTTTGTGAATTGAATCATTGTGTTTCTAAAATCTTCATTATATGGATGTGCTATTTTCCATGTATTAAAGTAATTTTTCATAGCATCCAGAAATAATTTGTCACCCAAAACATATTGAAGATTATAAAGCATTGATGCGGTTTTGTAATATACATGCCTATAACCACCACCATGACGTAATGCACCATGAAAACAATCTGAATGAGTTGCAATTACAGGATCATTATGTTTTGTTGCATCATTAATGTATGCATAATATACTCTACTATCAATTGCTTTTGTAGACTTTTTAAAATGAGCTTTGTATTTATTTTTCGGTTTATTTTCAACTAAATAATCTCCATCAATTTTTATCAGCCCCCAAGCAGTTAAGAATTGAGTAAACCCTTCATCTAATAATGCTCTGTAAGTTTCATTATTGCCAACTTGACCAAAAAACCACATATGTCCTATTTCATGTGCTAGTAATCCTCTATATCCTGGATCACTACCTCCATCTAATGTGATCATAGGATACTCCATTCCACTTCTTGCGTCAGCTACGATTACTTTATGATATACATATCTTCCAAAATCTTCAGAAAAGACTTTTAGGCAATTTGCTCCATAATCAGCTGCATTTTGCCATCTACTTGCATGTGGCTCT
>JAYZYW010000040.1:0-33699 GCA_036139835.1 Bacteroidota bacterium | reverse complement strand
TCCCATATTGTAACTGCCTTGAGGAATATACACCATCCCATAAGGATCAGTTGGATTCCACATTGGTCTATTCTGAACTCCAATTAATTCGCCATTACCAGAACCTCCACAAGCACTTAATAATGCTACTAGAGAACTTACTAAAATTATTTTTTTCATATTCATATTATTTATCACCTAAGTGAGTTAAAATTTTGTTTTTATAAAAATCTAGGATTTTTATATTTTGATATTGCTTTATTTGTTTTTATTTTGAAATTATAACCTAACATAACCTCTAATGAATTACCCATTGGATTAACCATTGTAACATCATAACCTACTCCAAATCTTAAATCTTCATTAACATTCATTCCAGCTAACAATATCAAGCCTTCATCTATCCTATAACTAACGCCGCTCCACATCTTATTATTATATATTAGATTTGTATTAATATCCAACTGAGATGTTGCTCCATCAGATTTTAAGTAAATTGAAGGGTTCAAAGATAATACCGTATTTATTTCATAATAATATCCTGCTATCAAAAAATAGTGTCTTGCTAAGGAATATTGATCGCCATCACTCCATTCAATAGTTGGTTCAGTCATATGCGCAGAAGAAAGCCCTAGGTAGAAATCTTGAGTGTTAAAATAGACGCCAGCTCCTATGTCTAATGTAGAACCTCTTACATCTCCAGTAGGGATAGCTGGATCTCCAGCTTCAGCCGATTTTAAAAACCCCCCATCTAAACCACTTTGAAACATTCCTACAGACATACCCATACCTATTTGACCAACTCCTAATACAGTACGATAAGCATAAGAAGCTTGAAGGCCTAAATTACTAAAAGCAGCAATATTATCCTTAACAATATTAAGCCCTACACCCCCCTTTAAAAAAGGCAATTCAGCATCAACACTAAAGTTTTGAGTAGATGCAGCTGCTCCATCATCACCAAAGCCCATCCATTGTGATCTGTGTAAAACAGAGGTAGCAATTACGCCTCTACTACCAGCAAAACCAGGATTATTAGCTAATTTATTAAACATGTTCTGGCTAAACTGAGGGTCTTGCTGGGCAGAAACAATCTCTACCGATAACAAAACCAATAACAACACCAATATTCTATTCATCAAATAATTTTCTCTAAAAAAATTTGGCGCTAAAATAAACAATTTTTAAGACTTTAATATAAAACCAGAGCTACATCTTATTCTACTAATACAGAAAAGGAAGCCAAATAATTGTTTTTCAAACACTTCACTAGAGAAATTTATTTAATGTTTTTAGCCATCTTTCAGGAATTTCTCCTTGATTTGCTATTTCATAATCTCTGTATGAGCAAGCAACATAATAATCTTGAAGCTCCTTTACTCCTTCTTTCCTAAAAGGGACTCCCATCCACCATCTTCCACTACTTTGGCTCTTATAAAAGGTAATTGTATTTTTTCCATCTTCAAAGGCTACTGTATATTTTGCACAATCTTTCATATTCGGATTCAACTCATTTTTCCTGATTTTGTACCCATCAACAAAATACCAAAGCATCTCTGCAAGCAAATAAGCCGTCTGATTATTTGTATCTAACTCCTGATTATACTCAAATAACCCAACTGCCGTAATTTTATCACTAACACCTGCATAACGCATAATTTTACAAGCATCCTCTCCATTTAATCCATTTGGTGATGAATAAACATTAGCCCCTGCGTATGCGTGCTGAATAGCTGAAATATCAAAACTTAAAAAATCCGCATTTCTCATGATTGGTTCAACCTCATTAAAATTTGCTTTTAGTTCCCCTAGGCGAATAGTGTCAAAATTCATTGCTTGCAACATATCAGTAGCAATACTAGAGACAAAATAAGATTGATACCCTAAATTTGTATAGTGAAAAAGATAACTTGGCTGATGAGAAATCATCTTTCCTAAATGAGAGAATGAAGCTAAATTATCATCTTCTAAACCAACATCAAACTTGCTATCAACTGTGGTTAAAGTAATAAATTGATCTAAGGAAGCGTAAGCCTTGTAAACAGCATAAGTCAAATCATGTCCGCCACCAATTATAAATGGAATAATGCCATTATGCAAAAGTTTCTTACAAACTGTCTGAATAATTTTAAAGGACTCTTTTCTAGTGGGCATTAACTGCAGAGTTCCTAAATCAGCAATCCTGGGTAAATTCTCATGATGAAAAGAATAAAATAAAGCTCTTATTTTACAATCAGACTCTGATGCAGAATTTTTAGAACCCTCATATTCTGGAATATTAAAAATTGCTATTTCAGCAAACTTTATATCAGGAAAATAATCTTCGGTATGCGTATCAATCCCTCTTCCAACCTGAGTGGTTTCCCACCTATTTTTATCAGCATATAAAGCTGAATTGACTGGCTTAAGATAGGACTGAATATCTGACATTATTTCTTTTTAAATCTAGCTTTTTTCTCTGGTTGGTTTTTCCACAAAACAACACACTCTTCCCTTGTTAAATCTTTTGGGTCAGTTCCTTTTGGAATTTTTACATTTATCTTTTTTCCCTTTGTAGGACTTACCTGAATAAACGGACCATATCTTCCATTAAGTACTTGAATTAAAGGATTGCCTTCAAAATTAGCAATTAATCTGTCGTTATCTGCCTGAATTTTAATTTTTATTAACTCTACAGATCGATTTAGGCTAATTGTTAAAGGATCTTCTTCATCTGTTTTTTTAATAGATGTAAATTTTCCGTCATATCTTAAATATGGCCCAAATCTACCCACAGAAGCTACAATCTCTTTTCCTTCCCATTCGCCAACTATTCTAGGAAGCTTAAATAAATCCATTGCATCTTCCATGGTAATTGTTTGGATTGTTTGTCCTTGAATTAAAGAAGCAAACTTGGGTTTTGGAGCATTCTCATCCTCTTGCTTTTCTCCAATTTGAACCATAGCCCCAAAAGGACCAATACGAGCAAAAACTTTATTGCCGCTTACAGGATCAATACCCAATTCTCTTTCTCCAGATGCTTTTCCTACTCTTCCTATCACATCCTCTATTTTTGCATGAAATCCTCCGTAAAAAGAAGCTATCATTTGATTCCAGATTTTTTTTCCTTCAGCAATTTTATCAAATTCCGTTTCTACAGATGCCGTAAAACTATACTCCATTATATCTGAAAAATGATTTACTAAGAAATCAGTAACAACAATACCAATATCTGTTGGAAAAAGTTTTTTATTTTCAGCTCCAGTAATAGAAGTTTTCTCTGATTTTGTAAGATTTTCAGATTTTAGCGTTATTAATTGAGAAATGCGCTCCACTCCTTCTCTGCTTTCATTCTCAATATACCCTCTCTTTTGAATAGTCGTAATTGTTGCAGCATAAGTTGAAGGCCTTCCAATTCCTAATTCCTCCATTTTTTTTACTAAACTCGCCTCCGCATATCTTGCTGGAGGACGAGAAAATTGTTCAGAAGCAATAGCCTCAGAAAGCCCTAAGGCCTCTCCTACTGCAAGTTTAGGCAACATACCTTCTTGCTCCTCATTATTATCATCCCTACCCTCTAAATACACTTTCATAAATCCTTCAAAAGTAATTACTTCTCCTTTTGCTATAAACTGTTCATCCGTATTTGATAAATTGATTTTAACAGTAGTTCTATCAAACTGAGCATCTGTCATTTGAGATGAAATAGTTCTTTTCCAAATTAAATCATATAACCTTTGATGAGAACTATCTCCCTCAATCGTTTTATTATTCATATAAGAAGGTCTAATTGCCTCATGCGCTTCTTGTACGCCCTTAGCTTTAGTAGTATGTACTCTTCTCTGAGAATATTCTTGTCCATATTGTGATAAAATTTCTTGCTCTGCTGCATCTAATGCGTCATTAGATAAATTTACGCTATCGGTTCTCATATAGGTTATTTTACCTGCCTCATATAGTTTTTGAGCTACTATCATAGTTTGGTTCACAGAAAAATTCAGCTTACGAGATGCTTCTTGTTGCAAAGTAGAAGTTGTAAATGGAGCAACAGGTGATTTCTTAGCTGGTTTTTGTTCCAAAGAACCTATTGAAAAAGTAGCATCTTTACATTTTTGCATAAATACATAAGCCTCCTCATTATTATTAAATCTTTTAGGCAATACAGCTTTTACTACTTTTTTATCCGAATTAACAAAAAACGCTACTACTTTATAAGATGAAATAGAAGTAAAATTAGTAATCTCATTTTCACGCTCAACAATTAAACGCACAGCAACCGATTGTACACGGCCAGCCGAAAGACCTTGCTTGACTTTTCTCCAAAGAACAGGTGAAAGCTCAAATCCTACCAATCTATCCAATACACGCCTTGCCTGCTGCGCATTTACTAAATGAGCATTTAAAACTCTTGGATTGTTAACAGCATGAGTAATTGCTTTTTTTGTAATTTCATGAAAAACAATTCTTTTGGTTTTTCTCTCGTCTAATTTCAAAGCTTCTGTTAAATGCCATGCAATAGCCTCTCCCTCCCGATCCTCATCAGTTGCAAGCCAAACAGTTTCAGCTTTTTTGGCAATACTTTTTAAATGATTAACAACTTTTATTTTATCTTCTGATATCACATAGTTAGGCGCAAAACCATTCTCAATATCAATAGCCATCCCCCCTTTCTTAGGTAAATCTCTAATATGTCCAATACTAGATTCTACTACAAAATCCTTCCCTAAAAATCCTTGAATAATTTTCTTTTTTGCTGGTGATTCCACAATCACTAAATTCTTTGCCATAAGTTTTATTATTAAAAATTTTTGGCAAATAAAAAAAACTTTTTTTAAATAAAACCACAAAAATTAGTGACAGTTTGTATTATATTATTAAATAATATAAGTAAAATAAAACACTGTCATATTGTCAGTTTTTATTATTTTTGCACTTTAAAACAATAGAATGAGCACAGAAGAATTGTTAGAAAATAAAATTGACGAAAGAAAACAAGGAGAGGTTTTGCAAGTATCTGAAACCAATAAAGCAAATCGCAAAATGTATATTGAAAGTTACGGTTGTCAAATGAATTTCTCAGATAGCGAGATTGTTGCCTCCATACTTACTAAAGAAGGATTTTCTACAACAAAAGATATTACTGCTGCAGATTTAGTATTTGTAAATACATGCTCCATTAGAGAGAAAGCGGAACTCACTGTTCGCAAAAGATTAAAATTTTATAATTCAATAAAAAGAGACAAAAACCCAAAAATGTTAGTTGGTGTTTTAGGGTGTATGGCTGAAAGATTAAAAGAAAAATTCTTGGAAGAAGAAAAATTAGTCGATATTGTTGTCGGGCCCGACTCCTATAGAAATTTACCAAACTTAATTAAAAAAGTAGAAGATGGGAAAAAAGCGGTGAATGTTATACTTTCATTGGAAGAAACATATGCAGACATTAACCCAATAAGATTAGGAGGCAATGGCGTAACTGCATTCGTATCAATCACTAGAGGATGCGATAATATGTGTACTTTTTGTGTAGTCCCTTTTACTAGAGGAAGAGAAAGAAGTAGAGATTTTGAAAGCATCATAAAAGAATGCACAGAACTATTTAATAATGGATATCGAGAAATCACTTTACTAGGACAAAATGTCGACTCCTACCTTTGGTATGGAGGAGGAGCAAAAAAAGACTTTAAAAATGCAAGTTCCGAAGCACAAGAAAACAGTTTAAGATTTTCTCATTTACTGGATCAAGTAGCGCAAATAAATCCGCTTTTAAGAATACGGTTTTCCACATCAAATCCTCAAGATATGGGTATTGATGTAATTGATACTATAACTAAACATAAAAATATCTGTAAATATATTCATCTTCCCGTACAATCAGGTAGTAGTAGACTCCTGGAATTAATGAAAAGAGGATATAATAGAGAAGAATACATCACACTAATTGACAATATCAAAGCAAGAATTCCTGATTGTGCCATTTCAATGGATATAATTGCAGGATTCTGCTCAGAAACTGAAAAAGATCACCAAGAAACATTATCATTAATGGATTATGTGAAATATGATTTCGGATATATGTTTAAGTATTCTGAACGACCAAACACTCCTGCAGCACGCATGCAAGATGATGTTCCAGAAAAAACAAAACAAAGAAGGCTTGCTAAAATTATTGAAAAACAACAGACACATTCTTTGTTACACATGAAAGAGAAAGTTGGAAAAACTTTGGAAGTCCTTATTGAAGGAGTTTCTAAAAAATCTGACAAGCATTTTTATGGAAGAACAACTTACAATTCAGTAGTAATTTTTAAAAAAGGGAAATATAAACTTGGAGATTATGTAATGGTTAAGATTGAAGATTGCACTTCTGCAACGTTAAAAGGAAAAGTAATTTAATTATGAATACACAACAAGCAAAACAAAGATTTGGCATTATAGGAAATAGTCATAAATTAGAGCGCGCAATTGATGTTTCATTACAAGTAGCTCCAACTGATATTTCTATTCTGGTTGTTGGAGAAAGCGGAACAGGAAAAGAAAGTATTCCTAAAATAATCCATCAAAACAGTAAACGAAAACATAATTCATACATTGCCGTAAATTGTGGAGCTATACCTGAAGGGACTATAGATTCTGAACTTTTTGGACATGAAAAGGGGTCCTTTACTGGAGCACATGGCAGTAGAAAAGGGTATTTTGAAGCTGCTGATGGAGGAACTATATTTTTGGATGAAGTTGGAGAATTACCTATTGCCTCACAAGCCAGATTACTCAGAGTGCTAGAAAATGGAGAAATCATAAAGGTTGGATCATCAAAAGCACAAAAAATTGATGTAAGAATAATTGCAGCGACAAATATAAACTTACCACAAGCAGTAGCAAAAGGAAAATTTAGAGAAGACTTATATTACAGACTAAATACCATTAGCATTAATTTGCCAGCTCTAAAAGAGAGAGGAGATGATATTCATCTTCTTTTTAGGAAATTTGCTGCTGATTTTGCAGACCAATACAACACTCCTCCTATTCGATTAACTGATGATGCATTACATATTTTACAAAACTATAATTGGCCAGGAAATATTAGACAGTTAAGAAATTTTGTAGCACAATTATCAGTAATTGAAACAGAAAGAATGGTAAACTCTGAAAAACTACAAGCTCAATTACCTAATATTTCCACTAGTAGTGTTATAAAGTATGAGGACAAAAATAAAGCAGACTTATCGGAAAGAGAAATACTTTATAAGGTGCTTTTTGATATGAAAAGAGATCTAACTGAGCTTAAAAAAATTACTTTTGACCTTATGCAAAAAGAAGGAGGAACTGAAATTATGCAATCCGTAAATCCAACAATTTTTAATGATGTTGAAGATGATGGCATCATGATAAATCAAGCAAACAAACCTAAGACTATTGATGTTGAAGAATCACTATCCTTATTTAAACAAGAAAAAAGATTGATTGAAAAATCATTATTAAAACACAAAGGGAAAAGAAAAGATGCCGCTGCCGAACTAGGAATATCGGAAAGAACTCTATATCGAAAATTAAAAGAATTCGGATTGTAATGAAACCAATTATTAACATATTAGCAAGTATTTTGATCACTTCTTGTGGAATTTATTCCTTCACAGGAGCTTCCATTCCTCATGAAGCTAAAACTGTATCTGTTGCTTATTTTACAACAACAGCAACTAATGCGCCATCCTCACTAAATCAAATAATCTCTGAAGGCTTAAAGGATTTATTTTTATCTCAAACAAGTCTAAATTTAACGGAGGTAAAAGGGGATCTTAGTTTTAGTGGAGAAATAACCAAATATCAGATAAGTCCAATGGCAATACAAGCCAATGAAACTGCCGGACAAAATCGCTTAATAATAGCCATAAAAGTAAAATACAACAATAGTTTTGATAACCAACAAAATTTTGAAAGCACTTTTAGTCGTTATCGTGATTTTAACAGCTCAGAAAACTTAGCTGATGTAGAAACTGTTTTAATTGAAGAAATCACTAAAGAACTTTTAGAAGATGTATTTAACAAAGCTTTTGTAAACTGGTAATGGACACTGAAAAAATCACCTCATTAATTAACAATCCTCAAAACATTTCAAGTGATGATGTCACGGCTTTAGATAGTATACTTTTAAAACACCCTTATTTCCAAAGTGGACAATTATTACTTGCCAAAGGATTGCTAAACACTGATAGCATTCGCTATAATAGACAATTAAAAAGAGCTGCTGCTTATTCCTTAGATAGAAAAAAACTTTTTGCCCTAATTATTTTAAACAAGAACTTTGCAACTGAGACTAAAGTTGTTGAAAAAGTCAAGCCACAATCAATAGAAAAAAAATTAGACCTTGGTAAGCCTTTAGAATTTAACGAAAGTGAAAATTACTCATTTTCTGAATGGCTAACAGTATTAAACGTTAAAAAAATTAAAAGAAAAGAGAAAACCGTAATTGATAATTTCCTGGAAAAAGATGGGAAAATAAGTAAGCCTAAAAAAGAAACATTTTTTAAAGCAATAGATGTTGCTAAGAAAAGTTTAATTGAAAATGATGATTTAGTTACTCCCACTTTAGCAAAGGTATACCTAGAACAAAAACATTATGAAAAGGCTATTTCAGCTTATGAAAAATTAATTTTGAAATATCCGAAAAAAAGTAGTTTCTTTGCAGCCCAAATAAAATTGATTAGTAAATTAAATAATAAATAAAATGTATACTGTTTTTGCAATCTTAATTATCATCACTTCTATCCTATTAGTATTGGTTGTTTTAGTTCAAAACCCTAAAGGAGGAGGATTATCTTCATCATTTGGAGGTGGTGCCGGAAACCAAATTATGGGAGCTAAAAAAACAACTGACTTTTTAGAAAAAGCTACATGGACTCTAGCTATTGCATTAATTGTTTTATCATTAGCATCTAACTTTGCTATTCCAAGGCAAAATACTGAAGATCCTACTGAGATTAAAGCACAAGAACAAATTTATGATGCTATCCCTAACTTGCCAGCTACACCTGTCACTGAATAATTCACGACATATTTGCATCTTTTGCAAGTTTATCTGACAAAATTTCATTTATTAAGAAATATAATTATTATGGCACAGTTTATGCAATAACTTATAAGCAGAATTAACAATTTAAATTAAAACGATATGGCAAAAATTAACATTATACCTCTTGCTGATAGAGTAATTATTAAGCAAGCAGATGCAGAAACAACTACTGCATCAGGAATTATAATTCCAGATACCGCACAAGAAAAACCACAAAAAGGAAGAGTTATAGCTGTAGGTAAAGGAACAAAGGAAAATCCAATAACAGTAAAAGCAGGTGATACTGTGCTTTACGGTAAATATGCAGGCACTGAATTAAAACATGAAAAAGAAGATTACATCATAATGAAAGAATCTGATATTTTAGCAATCATAAAATAAGAAAAAATGACAAAGAATATAACATTTGATATAGAATCAAGAGACGCATTAAAAAGAGGTGTAGATGCCCTAGCAAATGCAGTAAAAGTTACATTAGGTCCTCAAGGCAGGAATGTAGTAATTGGTAAAAGCTTTGGAGGTCCTCAAATTACAAAGGATGGAGTAACAGTTGCAAAAGAAATTGAACTAGAAGATCCAATAGAAAATATGGGTGCTCAAATGGTCAAAGAAGTAGCATCTAATACTAACGATTTGGCAGGAGACGGAACTACTACTGCAACAGTCCTAGCTCAAGCAATTATTACAGCAGGCCTTAAAAATGTAGCTGCAGGGGCTAATCCTATGGATGTAAAAAGAGGAATTGATAAGGCGGTAAAAGTTTTAATTACTGATATTGAAGCGCAAGCACAAAAAGTAGGGAATTCTTATGATAAAATTGAGCAAATAGCAAGTATCTCTGCCAATAATGACTCTGTAATTGGTGCTCTTATTACTGAAGCAATGAAAAAAGTAAAAACTGAAGGAGTAATTACAGTTGAGGAAGCAAAAGGAACAGAAACACATGTTGAAGTTGTAGAAGGAATGCAATTTGATAGAGGATATTTATCTCCTTACTTCATTACAGATGCAGACAAAATGGAAACAAATATGGAGAATCCTTTTATCTTAATTTATGACAAGAAAATTTCAGCGATGAAAGATCTATTACCAATACTAGAACAAACTGCAAAAGCAGGGAGACCTTTAGTTATTATAGCTGAAGATGTTGACGGAGAAGCATTGTCAACTTTAGTAGTAAATAAAATAAGAGGTGCTCTAAAAGTTTGTGCGGTAAAAGCTCCTGGATTTGGAGACAGGAGAAAAGAAATGCTAGAAGATATTGCTATCCTAACTAATGGAACAGTTGTTTCAGAAGAAAGAGGATTTCAATTAGAAAGCACGACTTTAGAAATGTTAGGATCTAGTGAAAAAGTTGTGATAGATAAAGATAATACTATACTAGTAAATGGGGCTGGGGAAAGCTCTACTATTAAAGCTAGAGTAAATCAAATAAAAGCACAAATTGAAAGTACGACCTCTGACTATGATAGAGAGAAGCTACAAGAAAGATTAGCGAAATTAGCCGGTGGTGTTGCGGTACTTTATGTTGGCGCACCAACTGAAGTTGAAATGAAAGAGAAAAAAGATAGAGTAGATGACGCTTTATCTGCAACTCGTGCTGCTATTGAAGAGGGCATTGTTCCTGGAGGCGGAATTGCTATTGTACGAGCTACTGATAAATTAGCTAAACTAAAGAGTGATAATGATGATGAACAAACAGGAATTAATATTATTACCAGAGTTGCTGAAGAGCCATTAAGGCAAATAGTCGAAAATGCAGGATTGGAAGGAAGTGTAATTGTTGCAAAAGTACGTGATGGAAAAAGAGATTTTGGATTTAATGCCAAAACCGAAGTTTTTGAAAACCTTTACAAAGCTGGAGTAATTGACCCTGCTAAAGTAGTAAGAGTAGCACTTGAAAATGCGGCTTCTGTTGCCGGTATGTTACTTACAACTGAGTGTGTTATTGCTGAAATCAAAGAAGATGCTCCTGCTATGCCTCCTATGGGTGGAGGTGGTGGTATGCCACCAGGGATGATGTAAAAGGAATATTTAGATATTTACAGAAAAACAGTCAAATTACATATCATTAATCTACATTATCGTGCAAAAAAGAATTGTTTTGCTTTAATTCTGTAGTATTATTATTTCCGTTAGTTAAAGTATAAGAGGACGCTTCACTTTCTGATGAATGAGTCTGCTCGCTAATCTCTATATTATTACGTTTATAAGCAGGAACATCTTCTAATGAAGTTAAACCGGAAGGAGTCCGCAACTGCATAGAGATATTTCTTAATCTATCCTCTCTTTCTCTAGATTCCACTTTCAGCACCTCAGAATTCACTTGTGCCGTTTCAAGAGTGTTTAAGGTTGGTTCTTTTTCCATTATCTCTTCCTCCTGTTCCAAAGCAGCAATTTGTTGTTCAGGCACAGGCCCTTCCTCTAACATAACTGAACTTATTACTTCGTCAGCTGACTCCTCATTATCATCTATAGAAATATCATCATCTTCATTTTCTAAATCAAAAACTATCGTTTTAGAAGTATTTTCCGATTCAACTACTGATTCGATCACTTCCTCTGCTAAAGTTTCTGGAGCTTCCTCTGTAGGAAGGTCACAACTCATCTCTTCATCCAATAATAAAGTTTGCTGTGAGCTTTCAAGAGTATCAGAAGTTGTAATTTCAACTTCATGATCAATCTGTTCCCCTTTAACTATAGTATCAAAATTGTCTTCATCTAATTTTACTGTAGTTGGCACTTTTGGTTTTTTCCTTTCTTCAAAACCTGTCGCAATTACAGTGACACTAATAGCCATTCCCAGCTCCGGATCAATTCCTACCCCTTCAATAATATTAACATTTCTCCCTGCAGCTTCTTGAATTTTATTCTTAATTTTAGACAGCTCTGACATTTTAATTTCACCCTCTCCATCACCAGTCACAATTTTTAACAATACTTGCTGAGCACCAGTAATATCATTATCATTTAAAAGAGGTGAATCTAATGCTTCGATTACCGCTTCAATTGCTCTGTTTTCCCCTTCTACTTTTGCTTGTCCCATTACAGCAGTACCGCTATTCTCTAATACTTTTCTAGCGTCATTAAGATCAATATTAACTAATAAGTGTTGTGAAATAACCTCTGCAATACCTTTAGTTGCCGTATTTAAAACCTCATTTGCCTTTGCAAATGCAGATGTAAAAGTTAAATCTCCATACACCTCTATTAACTTTTCATTATCAATTACCAAAAGTGTATCAACATATTTTTTAAGCTCCATAATTCCTTCATCAGCATATTGCCTTCTAAAACCACCTTCAGTAGCAAAAGGGGCTGTAACAACACCAACAGTTAAGATTCCTTTTTCTTGTGCAATTTCTGCAATAATAGGAGCTGCACCAGTACCCGTACCGCCTCCCATACCAGCAGTAACAAATAACATTTTAGTATTTGCATCTAAAAGTTCTGTTATTCTATCCGCACTTTCTTCAGCAGCTCTTCTGCCAACATCAGGATTGGATCCTGCTCCTAATCCTTCTGTTAAATTAATTCCTAACTGGATCTTAATTGGGACAGGGCTTGCCTCAAGAGCTTGGGCATCTGTATTGCAGATTACAAAATCTACCCCTTTAATTCCATGTTCAAACATATAATTTACAGCATTACTACCACCACCACCAATACCCATGACTTTTATTTGTGAAGATTGATTTTTTGGCATTTGGAAATCTATTCCTAAG
The DNA here is from genome assembly GCA_036139835.1 of Bacteroidota bacterium. Lineage (GTDB taxonomy): Bacteria > Bacteroidota > Bacteroidia > Flavobacteriales > BACL11 > BACL11. The sequence continues at coordinate 20,949 of JAYZYW010000040.1, read as the reverse complement.
TCAATTGCACTCATAATTTTCTTTTTTTATTTATTAATATTATTATTTTAATCTACATTCTCTTCAATAAACCAACCACTAATTCTGTCCATTAATGATGATTCATTTGTCACTTCTTTTTCTTTCTCATCATTAGGAAAATCTTCACCCATTTCAAACTGCTCAGGATGTTGCTCCATATACTCAAATCCTTTTAAAACCAAACCAACACCAGTTGAATACATTGGACTCACCACTACATCTTTTGATTCTGGCCCAAGATATTCATTAGGATATCCAATTCTAGTTTCCTTACCGGTAACATAAGCAACTAACTGTTTCAAGTTTTTTATTAATGAGCCTCCTCCCGTAAGTACCACTCCAGTCATTAACTTATTTTCATAACCAGAAGCTTTTATCTCGTGATACACTAAATCAATAATTTCTTTATACCTAGCACCAATAATTTCTGATAAATTTCTTACCGCTATTTCTTTAGGAGGCCTTCCTCTTAAACCTGGTATAGCAACCATTACATTCTCTTGCTCCTCAGTATACATTGCAGATCCAAATTTTATTTTTAAAAGTTCCGCTTGATTTTCTAAGATCTCTAAGCCTCCTTTTATATCTTTTGTAATTACATTTCCTCCAAAAGGAATAACAGCTGTATGCCTAATTATGTTCCCTAAAAATACAGCAACATCTGTAGTCCCTCCTCCAATATCAACTAGTGCAACTCCTTCACGTAATTCATCTTCATCAAGTGTAGCTACAGCTGATGCAAATGGCTCAAGAACTAAATCCTTAGCAATTAATCCTGCTCTCTCTACACATTTTATAATATTTTTAACAGCACCAACTTGTGCTGTAATTACATGAAAATTTGCTTCAAGTTTTACGCCAGCCATACCTATTGGGTCTTCAATACCGTCCTCTCCATCTACTGTATACTCCTGAGGTATTACATGTATCACCTCCTCTCCTGGAATTGTAATCAGCTTAAACATATTAGATTTTAATTTATCAATATCAGCTTTAGCAATTTCAATTTCAATATTATCTCTAACAATTTCACCTCTATGTTGTAAGCTCTTGATATGTTGGCCAGCAACACCTATAAATACCTCTTTTATTTCTAATCCAGATTTTTGTTGTGCCTCATCAATCGCTCCAACTATTGAAGCAACAGTTTTATCAATATTTGAAACAATACCTCTTGTAACCCCATTAGAAATCACACGGCCAGTACCCAAAATCTCTAACTTTCCATATTGGTCTTTTTTGCCAATTATTATCGATATTTTAGTAGTTCCAATATCAAGCCCAACCATAAAGGTTCCTATAGGCAATTGTTTATCTTCTTTCATTCTTTTTATTTTTTTACACAAACAATCTGATTATTAAACTTTAAATTAATATCAGAATAAGTTTGCCATCCCTTTACAGGCATTGCCACTTTATAAAACTGATATAAATTATCTAACTTTTCTACTATATTTTCAAAGCTACCTATATTAATTTTTTGATTTCCTACTCTAGGAATTAACAATATCTCATCTTTCTCAAAATGAACTTGAGTAATTTGTGCACTCCAAAAATCTGATTTATTAATTTCCTTAATAAATTCATAAATTCCAGCATGATTTTTAGTAGAAATATTTCCTGTAGCTACTACTAATTTTGGAGTATAATTGTCAGATAGTCGCATTTTCTCTCCAAATTCATCCAAATAATAATCCTCAGTATTACTCTTAACCCTGACAATCGCTTTTTTTTGTTCAATTAAAATATCCACTCCTCCTTTTTGGGTAGCAAATACTTCTACTTCTTTAATTCCAGGATGAGATTCCAAAACACTTTCTAATCTTTCTATCTTAAAATCAGTCATTAAAATACTATCAAAAGGATCTGATTTTTCTTTCAAATAATTCAATACTATTTGTTTGGTTACAAAATTATCAGGTGATTCCTTAATTTTTATATTGTTTAAGCTCATTCTCTGATTTGCTTGTCTATTATTAGTAAATATCAATAAGACAACCAATAAAGCAATTGTCAACATCCATTTAAATATGAAAAATGCTTTTCTCATTAGTTGAGCATATGTTTAATTGGACGAACTAAGGTTCCGATATCTCCTGCACCAAGTGTTAATAATACATCTAGATTCTTTTTTCCTAAAACTGATAAAAGTTCATCTTTTGAACAAAGTTCTTTCTTGGTATTATTACACAAATCTAAAAGCGCTTGAGAATTAATCCCCGCAATGGGCTTCTCTCTTGCTGGATAAATATTTAATAAAACTAAATCATCAGCTCTTTGTAATGATGCAGCAAACTCATTTATAAAATCTTTAGTTCTACTAAACAGGTGAGGCTGAAAAACTACTAACAAGTCTCTTGAAGGATACAATTGTTTTGTTGTGTCAATAGTGGCACTAACTTCTTCAGGATGATGCGCGTAATCATCGATATAAACTAGTTCCTCGGTATCAATATGTTTATCAAACCTTCTAATTATTCCTTTAAAAGTAGCCAATCCCTCTACAATATCATCACATGTCAACCCTAAATAAAAAGCAACTGCTGAGGCTGCAACCGCATTACTTATATTATGTACTCCTGGCATCTGTAACTCAATATCTTTCTGCACTTCTTTTTCTGCTTTATGAATACTTCTATCCAGTATCATATCAAAAATCATTTTTCCATTTATTACCCTAATATTCTCAACAAAATAATCTGCCTTAGTATTAGCTGAATAAATAAGTCTTACCCCTCTATTTGGAACAGGAAAATCAAGAGCTATCGACTCCTCAACCAACAACAACCCCTCTTCTTTTACTTGAGATGCAAATTGTTTAAACGCTAAATCCAAATCACTTTTGTTTTTATAAATATCCAAATGATCAGCCTCCACTGAAGTTATAATAGCAACATCCGCATGAATTTGCAAGAATGATCTATCATACTCATCTGCTTCAACAATTAAAATGTTTCCTTTCTCAGCCAGTAACAAATTAGTTTTATAATTACGGCTAATCCCCCCTAAAAATGCCGTTGTTTCTTTCCCCGCCTGTTCTAATATATGAGCTAACATAGTTGATGTTGTAGTTTTGCCATGAGTACCAGCAATAGCAATTGTAAATGATTGTTTGGATATCATGCCTAAAACTTCAGACCGCTTTAATATCTCAAATCCTTGATTTCGAAAAAATGAAAATATTTGATTCTCCTGTGGAATTGCAGGAGTATAAATAATCAAAATATTATTATCTGCTGAATTTCTAAGCGACTCTGGAATCGCTGAAGACTCATCTGTGTAATGAATATTAATCCCTTCTTCCTCTAACTCAATACATAAATCTGATCTCTCTTTATCATAGCCAGAAACATTTTTCCCCTTCGCATTAAAATAACGCGCCAAAGCACTCATTCCAATACCACCAACACCAATTAGATAAATATGTTTATATGAATCTATGTTCATTTTACTAAATCTAATGCAATCTTTGCAATTCTATCAGCTGCATCTGTGACTGCTATTTTTTTAATATTACTACTTAAAGAAGCTTTTAGATCCTCATTTCCCAATAATTCTTCAAGAGTATCCACAAGTTTACGATTTGCATGAACGTCCTCTACAAGTAATGCTGCATTCTTATTAACTAAGGATTGTGCATTTTTATATTGATGGTTTTCAGCAACATTTGGAGATGGAACTAAAATAATTGGTTTCCCAACACAACAAAGCTCCGCAATTGCAATTGCTCCTGCTCTTGATATAATCACATCAGCAGCAGCATATGCCTTATCCATCTCTTTTATAAATGTATATGCGTTTATACCTTTTACATTTACACTAGTAATAAATTGCTGAGCCTTATGCTGATAAGAAATACCTGTTTGCCATATCAGATTTATACCGATATCATTTAACTTCTGAATATTCTCTGCAATTGCATTATTAATTGTTAGTGCTCCTAAACTTCCACCAACAACAAGAACGGTTAATTTTGATGCATCAATTTCAAATAACTTTTGTCCCTCTCCCTTCTTATTTTCAAAACCTAAAATATCTTCACGGATAGGATTACCGGTAACCAGCAGCTTTTCTAAAGGAAAAAATCTTTCCATTTTATCATAAGCCACACAAATTTTTTGCACATATTTTGCTAAAATTTTATTGGTTATACCTGGATATGAATTTTGCTCTTGTATAAGAGAAGGGATTCCTCTTTTTGCTGCAACATAAAGCAATGGGGCACTAGCATAACCACCAGTCCCAATTACTAAATCCGGGTTAAAATCTTTGATTATTTTTTTTGCTTTCCAGATACTATGCACTATTTTAAATGGAAATAATAAATTTCTTTTATCCAAACCTCTTTGCAATCCACTTATCCATAGTCCAATAATTTTATAGCCCTCATTTGGAACTTTTACCATTTCCATTCTATCCTCAGCACCAACAAATAAAAACTTAACATCACTTACTTGTTTTTCAATTGCTTTAGCTATAGCTAATGCGGGAAATATATGCCCACCAGTTCCTCCTCCACTAATTACAACTTTAAGCTTTTTCATATTCTCCTTCTAATGAATTTCTACTTACACTCAATACTATTCCTAGAGCAATAAAAGTAAAAACTAGGGATGTACCGCCCATACTTATTAATGGTAATGTTTGTCCAGTAACTGGCATTACCTCTACTGACACCAACATATTAATTAGTGCCTGAAACACCAATGAAAACATCAATCCAACAACTATCAAACCACCAAAAATACTATCGGTTTTAAAAGATATTCTGATAGCCCGAAAAAGTAAAATCAGATAAAATAACAATGCGGTAACCCCACCAATTAATCCATATTCCTCCAGAATAATTGCAAAAATAAAATCAGATTCCGAATAAGGCAAAATACTTCTTTGGGTACTCTTACCAGGACCAACACCAAGTAAAGACCCGTTTTGTATTGCAACTAAAGCTTGTGTTTGTTGATAATCTTTATCCATCACCTCATCCCCATTATCAACAAAATAACTATCGATCCTACTTACCCAAGTAGCTGATCTAGGTATAATTTTTGTTCCAAATGAAGTAAATTTTGCTGTCCCATAAATTAATACTACAGCTAAAAACGAAATGCCAAGTACTTTTACAATAAAATTCAGTTTTATTCTTCCTATAAACATTAATACTAAACCATTAATAAAAATCAATGCTGAAGTAGAAAAATTATTTGGTAATATTAAAGCGCAAACTATGACTAAGGGCGCTAATACATACCAAACAAATTCTTTAATCCCTTCAAGATTATCTCGATTAATACTTATCTGGCGAGCCATATAAAGGATTACAGTCAGTTTTGCTACATCAGAAGGCTGAAATTGCAAGCCTGCAATAGTTACCCATCTTGATGCACCATTAATAGACACACCAATTACTAAAACCATCAACAATAGTAATAATGATGTGAAATAACCTATTTGACCTAATTTTGAAAAATATTTAAAGGGGATTAAATGTACGATATACATTGCAATTAACCCTATGAATAATTTTATAATATGACTTGTTAAGTCAGCCCAACCTGCAGCAGAATACACTACCATTATTGAAAATAATGATAATGCAAAAACTATTATCCAAATAGTTTTATCTCCTTTAAATTTTATGTTGTCAAAGATTGAACTCATTTACAAAGCTCTCACGGCTTTTTTGAATTGAAAACCTCTATCTTCATAATTTGCAAATAAATCAAAACTTGCGCAAGCAGGAGACAATAATACCGTTCCCCCTTTATTTGCTAAATTAAAGGACTGATTAACAGCGTCATTCATTGAGGATGCTTGAACTATAGTATCTACTTTTCCTTTAAAAGCTTTAATAATATTCTGATTATTCTCTCCTAAACAAATAATTGCTTTCACTTTATCTGTAACCATTTCATCCAACTCAGAATAGTCATTTCCTTTATCGACCCCACCAACAATCCAAACTACATCCCTTTGCATACTTTCTAGTGCAAACCAACAAGCATTTACATTTGTTGCTTTTGAATCGTTAATAAAATTAATACCATGTACAGTAAGCACATATTCTAATCTGTGTTCCACATTTTGAAAATCAAGCATTGATTGTCTAATTACTGCATCTTTTACTTCAAAGACTCGAGCAGCCATTGCAGCAGCCATTGAGTTGAAAATATTGTGTTTTCCTTGTAAGGCTAATTCTTGAATTGTCATAGTTTGATTATTTAGTTTAATTATTAATTCATTATTATTATTTAAATATCCTCCTTCAGTTTGCTTATTTACTAATGAGATTGGAAGCTTTTTTGCTTTTGTTTTTATTGTATTTACAAGTGTATCATCTGCATTACAAATCAGAAGATCATGCTCTGTCTGATTTTTAGTAATTCTAAACTTTGATGAAACATAATTCTCCAACTTGAAATCATATCTATCCATATGATCAGGAATTATATTTAAGATAATAGCAACATCACTTCTGAAATTTTGAATGTCATCCAACTGAAAACTACTTAGCTCCAAAACAATATAATCATAATCTCTTTCAGCAATTGATAATGCAAATCCAACACCTACATTTCCTGCAACTAAAACATCATACCCTGCATTTTTGAGCACATGTCCTAAGAGTAAAGTGGTGGTAGTTTTTCCATTACTTCCTGTAATTGCTGCAATCTTGGCATTTGTATATCTAAAAGCAAACTCCACCTCTGATATTAATGGAATATTCTGAAAATGCAGCTTCTGAATTAATTCAGATCTATCGGGAATTCCAGGGCTTTTTATGACCTCAACAGCATTTAGAATTTTCTCTAAAGTATGTGTTCCTTCCTCCCAGTGAATCTCATTATTTAAAAGAACTTTTTTGTGGTTATCAGTAATTTTCCCTTTATCAGAAACAAAAACATCAAACCCTTTTTTCTTTGCTAAAACAGCCGCACCTAATCCACTAATTCCTGCTCCTAATACGACTATCCTTTTGCTCATTATCTTAATTTAAGCGTCACTACAGTTATCACTGCAAGCATGATTCCTACAATCCAAAACCTGGTTACAATTTTACTTTCGTGCATTCCTAATTTTTGATAATGATGATGTAATGGAGCCATCTTAAAAATCCGTTTTCCTTCACCAAACTTATTTTTTGTGTATTTAAAATAACCAACCTGCATGATTACTGATAAATTCTCAACTAAGAAAACCCCACATAATACAGGAATCAATAACTCCTTTCTAATTAAAATAGCTACTACAGCAATAATTCCTCCCAATGCTAATGAGCCAGTATCACCCATAAAAACCTGAGCGGGATAAGAGTTATACCACATAAATCCAACACAAGCACCAACAAATGCTGACATATAAATCACCAACTCCCCCGTCTCAGGGATATACATAATATTCAGATAATCAGCTGCAATAATATTTCCAGAAACATAAGCAAAGAGTGCTAATGTGACGCCAATAATTGCAGAAATACCTGTTGCTAGTCCATCAAGACCGTCTGTCATATTTGCTCCATTACTTACTGCAGTAATAATCACAACAACTATTAGTATAAAAAGAATCCATGCATACTCTTTTGCTGCATCACCCATCCAAGACGTTAAAGACTGATAATCAAACTCATTATTCTTAAAAAAAGGAGTAGTTGTTTTAGATGATTTTTGAGCTAAATTAATTGACCCAACAAATTCAGTTTCTGATGATAAACTCACCTCATCTTTTACAACAATATCATTATGAAAGACCATTGTCAAACCAACAATTAACCCTATACCAACTTGTCCTAAAATTTTAAATCTACCGGCTAAACCTGCTTTATCTTTTTTAAAAACTTTTATATAATCGTCAATCAAACCAATAATGCCTAACCAAAGAGTTGAAACTAGCATTATCTGAACATAAATGTTATCTAATTTAGTAAATAATAAAGTTGGAATTAAAATTGCAGATAGTATAATAAGCCCTCCCATAGTTGGAGTTCCTGTTTTTGTCTCTTCTCCAGTAAGACCAAGTCTTCTTACCTCCTCTCCAATTTGTTTTTTTTGTATCAAACTGATAATTTTTTCTCCAAAAACAAGAGAAACTAACAATGAGGTAATTACAGCCATAGCTGCACGAAACGAAATATATTGAAATAAGCCAGCTCCAGGAAAATCATATGCGCTTTGTAAATATTCGAATAAGTGGTATAACATTATTTTAAAATTATATTTAGTGATTGTTTTAATTCCTTCATATCATCAAATGGAAATTTCTTTCCTTTTATTTCTTGGTATTTTTCATGACCTTTACCGGCAAGTAATATGATGTCGTTTTCATTAGCCAACTTTCCCGCTGTCATTATTGCTTGTCTTCTATCTGTAATTGCAAGCACTTTCTTTTTTTGTATTAGATCTAGTCCAGCTATCATATCTTCAATAATCTCGTCTGGATTTTCTGATCTTGGATTATCGGAAGTAATTATAACTTGTGTGCTAAGATTACAAGCAACCTGTGCCATAAGTGGGCGTTTGCTTTTATCTCTGTCTCCTCCACAACCAACAATAGTAATTAAAGACTCCGTATTTGTTCTAATAGTATTGATAGTTGTAAGCACATTCTTTAAAGCATCATCAGTATGTGCGTAATCAACAATTCCTATAGTGGCATCTTCATTCCTAATAAATTGAAATCTTCCTTCAGCTGAGTTCAGCATACTTAAAGCAGTAAGCACCTCATAATCTTCAAACCCAAACTGCTTTGCAACAGCATACACCGAAAGGATATTATAGGCATTAAAATCTCCAACTAGTTTTACCCAAAAATCCACTTTATTAATTTGTAAAAGCATTCCCTCAAACTGATTTTCTAAAACTTTACACCGATAATCAGCAACTGACTTTAAACCATAAGAAATCTTATTAGCTTTTGTGCCTTCAAGCATCTTATCTCCATTTTTATCATCTTTATTTACCAGTGCAAAAGCATCTTTATTTAATAAATCAAAAAAAGATTTTTTTACATCAAGATACTTAGAGAATGTATCATGATAATCCAAATGATCTTGAGTGATGTTTGTAAACACTCCTCCAGAAAAACACAAGGCATGTACCCTGCTTTGAGCAAGAGCATGTGAGCTCACTTCCATAAAACAATACTCACAACCCTTTTCAATCATTTCATTTAATAAATAATTAATTTGTAAAGAGTCAGGGGTAGTATGCGTAGAGGGTATTACTTTTTCAAGTATCTTATTCTCAATTGTAGAAAGCATACCAGCTTTATTATTCAGCAATGTAAAAAGTTGATGCAATAAACTGACAATTGTTGTTTTACCATTTGTACCTGTTATACCAACCAATTTTATTTTTTCAGAAGGATTGTTATAAAAATTGGCTGCAATGACACCTAATGCATTATAAGAACTTGTAACCTGAATATAGGTTATATTGTCATGTAATTTGTTTGGTATTTGCTCAACAATAACTGCAATTGCACCATCTTGTATACTACTTTGAATATATTGATGCCCATCTGAAATCACACCTTTTATCGCAATAAATAATCCCTTTTTTTGAATTTTTCTTGAATCAAACTGAACATTAGAGATTGCAATATCAGTAGTGCCAACTACCTTTAAAATATTTACTTTATAAAGCAAGTCTTGTAATTTCATTATGCTAATTCTAATTTAATTACACTTCCTCTTATTACCGTTTCTCCTGTTATAATAGATTGCTTCACTACACCTCCTGATCCAGAAACTTTTACGTGAAGACCATATCTTTCCAAAAGATATATTGCATCTTCCAAATTCATTCCGATTAAATTTGGCATCTTGCCACTTTGCAAGTCATCTTCAATTTTGTTTGCTAACAACTCTGATGGCTGCTTATTTGAAATTCCCAAACTCTTTAGCACCAAACTTGTTTTATTTACTTCACCTTCTTTTACTTTTGGCAGATTCTTCACTATATCTGGGGCAGAAATAGCATTATGAATATCCATATCAAAAGCGAAAACCTTATCTGCTAATTCTTTAAAAATAGGAGCTGCAACTTTACCGCCATACACCTGCTCATTCTTAGGGTTATTAATCACAACTATGCAAGAGTATTTTGGGTTTTCAGCTGGGAAAAATCCTGCAAAAGAAGCTTGATATATCTTCTCTTCGCCTTCCTTTCTTCCAGCATAATTAAGGACTGTTGTTCCGGTCTTTCCTGCAATCTGATATTGATTAGACTTAATGTTTTGTGCAGTTCCTTTTTCAATAACTCCAATTAATAATGGCATAACTTTATCGATCGTACTTCCAGAGCAAATAGCCGGATTTATCACTTCAGGAGATTTTTTAACCAGTTCTTTACCCTCAGCGACAATTGAGGTTGTAAAAATTGGTTTCATCATTTTACCTCTATTTGCAATTGCATTATAAAATGTCAGCACATGCAGAGGAGTTAAAGCCATTTCATAGCCAGTGGACATCCATGGTAATGTCACTCCAGACCAACCACTTTCATTTGGAACTGGCATTCGTAATCCAACTGGATATGGCAACTCAAGATCTAAAGGAGTACTTAAACCCATTTTATAAATTCTATCCGTAAATGCAGCAGGATCCTTTTTATAATTCTCATTAATAATTGTTGAGACACCCACATTTGATGAAATTATAAATGCTTTTTTTATGCTTACTTTTGTAAAATTATGAGGTGAATCTATCATTACTCTATCATAATATTCCACTCTTCCTCTTTGCAGATCAACTGAATCAGTCACTTCAAATTTCCCGTCTTCTAAACCAGCAATTACTGATGCTAACTTAAAAGTTGATCCCGGAGCAACATGCTCAGCCATAGCATAATTGAAATACTCACTTACTCTATCAAGAGTGTCCTTTTTTAAATTTGCAATTACTTTTACCTCACCTGTTGAAACCTCCATAAGCACCACACAACCCCATTCAGCATTTTCATTTATCAAAGTTCGCTCTAAGGCTTTTTCAGCAACATCCTGCATGTCAATATTGATAGTAGTCACTACGTCCTTTCCTGCTTTTGGTATTTTATTTCCTTCAGAATCTTGTAATATCCATACTCCTTGAGCTATTTTTCTTTTAAGATGTGTGCCATCTATCCCTGATAAAACAGGGTTATATGCTCTCTCAATTCCAACTGGATTCACTTCTCTATTCTCTCCAATTGTCCTGCGTGCTAATTCGCCAAAAGGGGTTTCTCTATGTGGTCTTTGCTCGGCAATTAACCCTCCTCTATTTTGATCTAATTTAAGAATTGGGAGTTTTTTTAAAGCAACCAACTCATTATGATTTACTTTTAACTTTAGCCTTACATACCTATTCTTTTTTTCTTTTTTCTTACTCCTTAAGAGCTGCTCGTATTCACTATTAGTTCTGTCTCCAAATAAAAGGGAAAGCCCTTTTGAAAGATCTATAATATTGCTCTCAAATAACTCGTCATTTATAACACTCATGTCAAGATAAACGTTATAAAGCGGCATTGATATTGCCAACAAAGAGCCATCATCTGCAAGTATATTGCCTCTAGGAGCCTCTATGGTAAAGAGCCTTGGTTGACTAGTTGTATTAATTGACATGTCAAATTGTTGAACTTTTACAATTTTGGCAATTACAGCAAGAGAAATAAGCAGTACAAATAGGTACAATCCTATTATTCTAAAATGATTATTTTTTCCTCTTGCTTTCATTATTTTTCGATGATTTCTGGAGGAGTTAAAGATGTTTTTAAGCCTTGACTCTTAACCAACCCCTCAACAACTGACCTTCTATAAACGCTCATTAATTCAGATTTTGTTGTAATGTGTGTCAGTCTTAAAACTGCCACTTCTTTTTCTAATGAAATGGATTGTTTTAGCAGTTTTTCAGCATGAAAAGAAGATCGAATATTTATCAGGCCCAAAACAACTATCATCAACAAAAAAGGGATTAATTTTTTATTACTTCTTTCAGCAATAAATTCACCCTTTAAAATAGAGCTAAGTGTATTTGAGCTATCCTTTTTATTTGTCATTAATTTTTTCTGCTATCCTTAATTTTGCGCTTCTTGCTCTAGAATTTTCTTTAATCTCAGTGTGAGTAGCTACAATAACTTTCCTGTTTATTTCTTTTAATTTTTTTATTGGATTACCAAAAAAATCCTTTTTAACTTTTCCTTCAAAATTGCCTTTTTTCATTAAATTCTTAATTAGCCTGTCCTCCAATGAATGATAAGATAGAACCACTAATCTTCCTCCAGAATTTAATAATTCCACGGCACTTAATAACATTTCTTCAAGGGCTGTAATTTCATCATTTACCTCAATTCTTATCGCCTGAAAAACTCTTGCCAAAAACTGATTTCTATACTTGTCTGGCGTTAAATCACCGATTATATCTATCAACTCAGTTGTAGTATTTATCCTAGATACCCTGCTTGCAGTTATAATTTTTTTAGCAATTCTTCTTGAGTTTCGTAACTCGCCATATTTGTAAAGCACATTAGCTAAATCTTCTTCTAAATAATCATTTACAACATCCTTTGCAGATAAATTAGCATGCACATTCATCCTCATATCAAGTTCTCCAGCAAGCCTTGTAGAGAATCCTCTTTCAGCAACATCAAATTGATAAGAAGACACTCCTAAATCTGCAAGCAAACCATCAATTTTTATTACCCCCTCCATTTTTAAAAAATTCTTTAGATGTCTAAAGTTTGCATTAATCAATTTAAAACCTGATTGATTAAGATCATTAGTACTGACACTATCATCTTTATCGAAAGCAAATAATTTCCCTCCATTTAATTGACTCAAAATTGATTTTGAATGTCCTCCTCCTCCAAACGTGGCATCAACATAAATACCTTCTGACTTAATACTCAGTCCCTGAATACACTCATTTAATAATACCGGATTATGATACTCCATCAGATCCGTCTACAGGTTGATTTCCCATCACATCTTCAGCCAAATTTCCAAAATCCTTTAATGTTTCAGAAACAGATAATTCATATCTTTTCTTGTCCCAAATCTCAATCATATTTACTGATGATGAAAGCACTATCCTTTTCTCCAAACCAGCAAAAGCCAATAAATCTTTTGGGATAAGAAATCTTCCTGAACCATCCACCTCAACAACTTTCAAGCCCGCCATATAAGATCTGATAAAGTCATTATTCTTTTTCACAAAACGATTTAATTTATTTACCTGCCCAACAACTTCATTCCACTCATTCATAGGGTGGATCTCCAAACACTGGTTAAATACTGATCGCTTTATCACAAAACCTTCTCTAATTACCTTCTTCAACTGCTTTTTAAGTGCAGCAGGAAACATAACACGCCCTTTAGCATCTGCCTTGCATTCGTATGTCCCTATAATATTCATCATTATATTTTGCTTTAAATCTGGGTGCTAATATACAAATAAACCCCACTTTTTCCCACTATACCCCACTTTGTTGATAACTTTACCCACGTAATGTCAGTTACACACTATTAACTCTAGCAGTTGTCATTAATAAATATTTTCGTTTCTTTGTAATCTAAAATCTTCAACTACACATGATTAAAAAAGAAGGAAAGTTTAAATGGCTGGAAGAAGGCAAGAATGGGAGACCAGTAATTTTACTTCATGGCTTAATGGGAGGAGTTGAGAATTTTGGTGAAATGGTTGATCTCATTTCAGCTAAGTACAAAGTTTATGGCCTTGACTTAAAACTTTTTGAAGGCAGGTCCTTACTTAAAGTATCTGTAAAGGCATTAAGTGATTATTTGTATGCATTCATGAATCATCTAGAACTTAAAAGTGCTGTACTTATTGGCAACTCAATGGGGGGACATATTGGGTTAATTTTCACAAAAGATCATCCAGAAAAAGTTGATGGTCTAATACTCACTGGCAGTTCAGGGTTATTTGAAGAATCTATGGGGAATTCTTTTCCTAGAAGAGGAGACAAAAACTATATCCGCACAAAAACGGAAGAAGTATTTTATGACCCAAAAGTAGCTACTGACGAATTAGTGGATAAAGTTTTTGAAATTGCGAATAATAGAATCTCCGTACTTAAACTTATAGGATATGCAAAATCTGCCATAAGACATAATATGGCCAATGATATTCCTAATATAAAAAAACCAACTTGTTTAATCTGGGGAGCAGAAGACAAGGTTACGCCACCACATGTTGCCGAAGAATTTCACAAGTTATTACCTAATTCTGAACTAAACTGGATTCCTTTATGTGGACATGCTCCTATGTGGGAGCACCCCAAAAGATTTAGTGAAATTGCACTTCAGTTTCTAAAAAATCAATTCTAAACAATTTATGAAAATTAAAACTACTGAATTTGTAATTAGTAATACTGATTACAAGATGTGTCCTGCACCACAAATTCCTGAATATACTTTTGTTGGCAGATCAAATGTTGGAAAATCATCATTGATAAATGCTTTGGTTAACAATAAAAACTTAGCCAAAATATCGGGGAAACCAGGAAAAACACAACTAATAAATCATTTCTTAATAAATAAAGAATGGTACTTAGTTGACTTGCCAGGATATGGATTTGCTAAAATATCTAAAACAAAAAGAGCAGAGTTTCATGATATGATAAGTGAATACTTATTAAATAGAACCAATCTTATGTGTCTTTTTGTTTTGATTGACAGTCGCCATAATCCTCAAGCAATTGACCAAGTCTTCATCCAATGGCTTGCTGAAAAAGAAATTCCTTTTGTGATGGTTTTTACCAAAGCAGATAAATTGGGCAAAACTGTACTTTTAAAAAATATTGAAAAGTATAAATTGGAAATGTTAAAGCAGTGGGAAAAACTTCCTGAAATGTTTATCACCTCAGCAAAAAAGAAGACAGGATTAAGTGAAATCATAACATATATTGAGCGTCTGAACTCTCAGTTTACAGAAGCAATATAACTACCCTTTGATCTTTGTTTGTTCAGCAAAAAACTTGCAATAATCTCTTAAAGCACCTGCAAGTTTATCATGTCCTGTGGATTTTTCTAAAGTAGTAGCCATTCCCATCATTGTCTGGTAATACATAATAAACATCTCATTTATAGGCATATCTTTTGTCCATAAATCAATACGTAAAGTTTCTTTGGTTTGTGCAGCCCAAGCAGAAATCATTAAAGCTTTAATATCATCCTCATTTGCAGCGACATCACTTGCATTCATTTCAATATTTACTGGCAAATGATTTTCATCCAATTCAACTTTAAATTTTAAGATCTGTTTCATTATATACTATTTAGTAGGTTTATATTTTGATTGCTGCAAAAACGACCTTGAATCAGTCAAATACATCAATTCTTCTATGTTAATTTTATTATTTTTCATATACTCACTTACCATTCTATATCCAATAAAATAAGCAACTCTACCAGGAGATTCTTTTGGCATCCCTTTTGCAAATGGAGCATAATTAATAAATGATCTAAATTCACTTTCTTTATTTGAGAAAAGTAACTCCTCATGAATAAAATACTCCCAAATACTTGCTTCATTTTCCTCTGCCCATGTCATTTGTTCACCAGTGAAACGAAATTTATCTTCCATAGCTAATTCAGGCAGCATTTTATCCAAAAAATACATCATTTTTCCTTTATAAATTATTTGTGAAAGCAAATCTCTACCTCCACAATACTTTTGAAAATATTCATTAAACCAAACCTCCATCACATTAGAAGAAATAAATCTTTTTTGCTTTTGAAACCTTAAATATTGTGGGTCTCCTAAATATTGGTAATATTTACTATTTTGCCCTAAAAAGTTTTCTAAACCTATTGCAATATTATTATCATAAGTTACCACACCAAAATTAAAGCCTCCAAAAAAAGTAGTAATTTCAGGAATCGGATAGGATGGAAAAGCAACAGCAAACCGACTAAAAGCACATTCTAAATCATACTGTATCTCTGAAAAATCCAAAAACAAAAGAGCTGTAGAATCATAAGCTTCACGCATATCTTTATCTTGAGTAAAAGCTAGTAATTCATTATAATATTGTTCATCATCTAACGGAGTAATTTGTATTATCTGAGTAGCAAATACCTCATCAAAAGAACCAAAGGTTTCATCCCATTTATTTGATTTTTTAATAAGATTATCTGCATTTATTGAAAACAACTCCTGCTCAAATCTATTGACTTTTAAAACTGTTTTTTTAGTTTTATTAAAAGGAGAAAAAAGACAAATAGCTACTAAAAAGACAATAAACGCTACCACAATAAAGAAGACTATTCGTTTCATAGAGCAAAAGTAATAAGTTTTGACTTACATTTGCAAATAATTATGAAAACCACATCAATCATTACTCACATATCAAATTGGCTTAAAAATTATGCTAATTCATGTAATTCTAAAGGTTTTGTAATTGGCATTTCAGGAGGAATTGATTCAGCAGTAACTTCTACTTTAGCTGCTAAAACTGGGTTACCTTTAATCTGCATTGAAATGCCAATTCATCAAAACAAAACACAAGTTGACAGGGGATTAAAACACATCAAATGGCTCAAAAAAAAATTTTTGAATGTACGTTCAATAAAATTGGACCTCACTTCAATTTTTGATGAATTTATTACAAAACTTCCTATTAATAACAAAAACGAACTAGCATTAGCAAATACCAGAGCAAGACTCAGAATGACCACACTATACTATTTTGCACAAGCCAATAATTCTCTTGTTTTGGGTACTGGAAATAAAGTAGAAGATTTTGGAATTGGGTTTTTTACTAAATATGGTGATGGCGGAGTAGATATTAGCCCAATTGCTAATTTATTAAAATCTGAAGTTTATACTCTTGGAAAAGAACTAGCAATAAATGATGATATTTTAACCGCCCTCCCAACTGATGGCCTCTGGGAAAATAATAAAACTGATGAAGATCAAATTGGAGCTACCTACCCAGAATTAGAATGGGCAATGAACTTTAACGGAAATAAAAACTCATTATCAGAAAGAGAGAAAGAAGTACTGCAAATCTACACGAAACTTAATCATGCAAACCAACATAAAATGACTAAGATTCCGGTTTGCATAATTCCTAAACACCTTAAATAGTTTAATTTTATTACTTTAGCCACATACTAACAAATAAACAAACAAAAATGGAAAAATTAGAGACACCATTAACTTGGGTACTGGCAATAGGTTTCTTAGGTTATTTATTTATTGCAAATTGTGAATGTGGAGAAAATTCAACTTGTTCGTTCAACAATGGCTTCAATTTTGAAAGTCCTGCTAAAAATGATGCTGTTTTAGATTTGCACGCACCAGAAGTAGGAGAAACTAATGACAGTATAGATACAATTGTGGTAGACGCCAATATTGACAGCTCAGAAGTTATTAAAAATAATGAAGATAATAGCGATAGTGAATAAGCTATCTAGAAAACCATTTATTATCCTCTCAATCTACCCTTTACAAAAGCTATAATCAAAAGCATAACAGCAAAAAACACAGATAGTCTGCCAATATAATCGCCAAACTGATTATAAAAAGTAGTTGTATTATTCATATTTACTTTAGCCGTTAAGCAAGCTGCTTCATCCCATCTAGATGTCCGCAATACATCTCCTCTTGAATTTATAACTCCTGAAATTCCTGTATTTGCAGAGCGAATAACTGATTTTCTTTGCTCAATTGCTCGTAATCTAGCATAAGTGAAATGCTGTTTGTGTCCAGCTGTATTTTTCCACCAACCATCATTAGTGATTACTGCCAGCAAATTTGTTTTACCTAGCCTCATTTCACCGTATATACTCTCATAACAAATAAGTGGCGAAACAATACTTTGACCAACTAAAAAAGAATTAAGATAATTTTCACTACCAAGCGAACCACTTGTTCCGCCAAGATTAACAACTAATTTTGCTAAAGGATCTAAAATATATGGGAAAGGCATCGTTTCTGCCCCTGGCACTAATTTTGTTTTATGATAGATCTGAACATCTCCACTATCAGGAATAAACACTGCAGAGTTATACGCATCATAAAAAATATTCTCATGTCTTATCTCTCTAGCAGTATTTGTTTTCTGTTCGCTATGACCAAACATTTTATAAGTAGTAGCCCCAACCAAAATATTCAAATTAGGAAACTCCTTTTGCAGTTCTCTAAAAGCCCTTATGCTAAATGTAGCTTCAAGTTTATTTTCCCAAATCCCTTCCAAAAGAGCGGTTTCTGGTGCTAACATCAACTGTGTTTCTTGTGAGAGCTCAGTTCTTGCAAGTGCAATAAAATCAGCTAATTGCTGCTGATATCCTGTGCTAAATTTATCAATATAAGGATCAACATTAGGCTGAACAATCAATACATTTATGCTTTTATCATTTTTCTCTTCAAAATCAAAATACATATAATGCGAAACAAACAAAGGTAGCAACAAAGAGAATATTGGAAACAATATCACTTTCTTTTTGTCCTCTTTTTGATATACTCTAAATAATAAGAGATTCGTTAAAATAACCCAAAGAGATCCTCCTAAAAACCCAGTAAACTCATACCATTGTACAAATGAGTGGATATATGCAAATACATTTCCAAGGGTAAGCCATGGCCATGACAAATCCCAATTTAAATGCAAGTACTCCATTGATATCCATAGCATAATAAAAGAGAGATACCCCAATTTATTTGAAGTCACCTTTTTTATTTTATGAAATAACAAGAAAACAGTTGCCATTAAAGTAGCATTCACAAAAAATGCCACAATTGCTCCAACAGGGGTTGCATGATATACCCAATAAGTAGTAATAGTATTAAATATAAAAAATGCTAAAAAGGAATACCAAAAAATTTGTTTGCCATTTTCAGACTCCTTCTCTAAAATAAATAACGGGATAAAAGCAATAAAAACTAAAGGGAATAACCCAATTGCTGGCCAAGAAAATGCCAACAAAAATCCGCTTAATAAGGCTAATAATAATTTGTTCATACAGTTTACAAATATTATCATATTTTTGCTGAAATGAATGCAATAAAAAGAAATATCCCTAATTTAATCACCCTAGCCAACTTGATTTGTGGTCTATTTGCAATTATTTTCGCTTTTGAAGGAAACTTAACAACTGCATCACTTTGTGTATTTTTGGGTGCATTTTTGGATTTTTTTGATGGACTTATGGCCCGCATTTTAAAAGTAAGTAGCAAGTTTGGCAAATATCTTGATTCGATGGCTGATATGATTACTTTTGGAGTAGCTCCAGGATTTATTCTTTTTCATTTTATGTTCTACCTGAAAAATGATGTGATTTTTCGTCATTCAATTGAAAGCAGTAATTTCTTTTTACCTGCATCATTAGCACTTTTAATTCCAATTTTTTCAGCTTACCGCTTAGCTAATTTTAATATTGACACTAGGCAAACTGATTCATTTATTGGATTACCAACTCCTGCATTAGCAATATTTATAGCTGCAATCCCTCATATTGATTTCAATCAATTCCCTATGTTTGCTGACATGCAACTACTTACAATACTTGCAATAATAATGCCAACCCTTTTAATAATAGAGATGCCTGTGTTTTCATTAAAATTTAGCAAGAATGAAAACATCAATTCTAGATTAAACATATTTAGAATTTCACTTATTTTAGCAGTAATTATATTATTCTTTGCATTTCAGTTTGCTGCTATCCCATTTATTGTAATTTTATACCTAATTTTATCACTCTTAAATAACATATTATAATGATGAAGTTCACAGCCGAAATAGATGTAATGCCACTTAAATCTTTGTTAGATCCACAGGGAAAAGCCGTAAGCGCTAGTATGGGTAATGTTGGATTATCTGAAATTGAAAATGTAAGAATTGGGAAACATATTACATTAGAAATTGAAGCAGAGAACAAAGAAATAGCTTCAACTAAGGTTGAAGAGGCTTGTACAAAAATGCTTTGTAATCAAATTATGGAATCTTACGAATTTACTTTAGAAGCAATATAATTGCTTCTTGTAATAGAGTAACAATGAAAAGATCACTATCTATATTATTATTTATATTCTTATATTTTCATGTTTCTGCTCAAAGAAACTGCAAATTTTCTTCTTCAAAAACAGATCTTATATAGAAAATGTAATTACTATTCCTGTTCACGTTATAATAGTTCATAAAAGTAATGAAGCTATTAGTCAAAGAAAGGGATGGAAAGAAATGAACAATTTAAACAAAACATTATGAAAAAACTACTACTTATATTACTTTGCTTACCAATGATTGGGTTTGGGCAGAATGACAAGATAAAAAACACAACGTTTAATTTTCATAAATCTAACAACTATAATACATTAGAAAATAAATCAACCTCTAATCAATATTACAATAGTCCCTCAATATATAATTTTAAGACGCCTATCAAAAATAATAATGATACAATATCTAGCTATATTTTGACCCCTAAAAGTAATTCTAGTTTCCATCCATTCAATAAAGGCTTGATACATATAATCTCTGAAGCAATGCAAAAAGGGTTAAATGATACATCATCTATTTTTAAAAACAAGAACAAAAACACAAAAATCAATCAATATTAGATTTACAACAAACTAAGATGATGAAAAAAAATAGAATACTAACCTTTGCAACTGTAATTTTTGCAGCAGTGGCCATCTTACATCTATTACGTTACATCTTAGTTTGGGACCTTACCCTTAATAACTATTATTTTCCACAATGGGGAAGCATATTAAGTGCAATAATTACAGCTTCTTTAGCATATAATTTACATAAGTTAAAAGATTAACATAGAAAAATATTATTTTCTAAGTTCAAAATTCTTTCCTAAATAGACTTTTCGAACCTGTTTATCTTCTGCAAGATCCTCTGCTGTACCTTGTTTTAATATTTTTCCTTCAAACAAAAGATAGGCCCTATCTGTAATATTTAAGGTTTCGTGCACATTATGATC
>JAYZYW010000039.1:0-19938 GCA_036139835.1 Bacteroidota bacterium | reverse complement strand
TATGATGATGGAACAGTAGAGAAAAGAATAGTTATTGAATAATTATAAATTTGAAAAAGTTTTTATTCCCATTACCTTACTTTTTAACAAAATAGAATAGTTTACTTTGCCGACTAAGTTATTTCTCTGATGTATCTTTTGTCGTTTAGTAATCAGCTTTGGTATTGCAAAATAAAAAGAAAAGTGTGCTTTTGCAATTGCTAAAAAATGTTGCAACCCTTTTGGGTGCTTTAAAAAAGTAAAAGCCGCTATACCATCTAAAAATAATCTGACTAGAATAATTACAAATAAAGAAAAAGGAGGTAGGTTCTTAAACAACATATACAAGTTGTTTCTAAAATTTAAATATGTTTTAAAAGATGAACCAACTTCTAGAGTCCCTCCACCAACATGATGCACCACAGATTTTGGTTCCACCATAATTTTATATCCTTTATTTTTTAATCTCCAACAAAGATCTATTTCCTCTTGGTGAGCAAAAAAGTCAGTATCCAAGCCACCAGCTTCCCAATAATATGATGCTCTTATAAACAAACACGCTCCAGTTGCCCAAAATATTTCTGTAGTATCATTATACTGACCTTTATCTTCCTCAAGAAAATTAAAAATTCTTCCTCTACAAAAGGGATATCCAAATTTATCAATATATCCTCCAGATGCTCCTGCATATTCAAACTTTGCTTTATTTTTATAGTCTAATATTTTTGGCTGGCAAGCTGCAATAGTTGTCTTATTATCCATTAAATTAATAATAGGGGAGAGCCAATCTTCTGTTACTTCAATATCAGAGTTAATCAATACAAAATACTCAGCATCAATTTTTTTCAGAGCATCATTATACCCTTTAGCATAACCACCATTAATTTTATTAATAATAATTTTTACTGCAGGAAAATTCTCTTTCACAAAACTCACTGAGGTATCAGTTGAAGCATTATCAGCTATAAAAACAGTCGCTGTCTTACTGTGCTTTAGCAAAGTCGACAAAAACTTTTCTAACCATGATTTTCCGTTCCAATTAAGAACTATAACTGCTATTTTTATCTTTTGTGTTTCCATCTTTTATGGGACCATAACCAATATTGTGGTTGATTTATTATATCTTTCTCTAATCTTTTTGTAAAATCTTCTGTTATTTTTCCATATGGCTGCTCAGTTGGATTATCAGTAATTAAAGAGTATTCTACTTCATAATACCCTCTTTTCACTTTGCTAATACTTACATAAACTACTGGCCAATTATACTCTTTAGCATATTTTTCTACTCCAAAAAGAACAGCAGTATCTTGATTTAAGAACTGTAGCCAATACGCTCTTTTTGGATTAGAGGGATTCTGATCAGATCCAAATACAATTGCTTTAGCATCGCCATCATCATTAAAAGATTTTTTGGCTTGTTTCATAGAAATAAGATCCATACCATATTTAGATCTTGAAATATATATTTTACTATTTAAAAATGAATTGCTTAATGGCTTGTAAATGCCTATACATTTATGATTAGAATACATAGCAAACGCTTGTGCACAAATTTCCCAATTGTTATAATGGCCCCCTACAAAGATGATACTTTGACCTTTATCAGCGAAATAATTGCTAAATTCCGGGTTTTTAATAACTAGTCTTTTCCGGAGTTGCTTTTCTGAAATTGTAAACCCTTTAAAACTTTCCATAATAACATCACAAAAATGACGATAAAAATCACTCATTATCTTTTTTAATTCTTGTTTACTTTTGTCAGGAAATGCATTTTTCAGATTCGTGAAAACAACTTCTTTTCTGTAACCAATAAGCCTATATATTATTAGGTAGACAATATCAGAAACAAGATAGAGAAGAGGGTAGGGAAGTAAAGAAATTGGTAAAACTAAGATGTAAAACAGAATCTTTGTAATCATGTGCAAATATAAGTTTTCTATCTTGGGTTAATATAGTCGTTATTAAAAGTATCCCCAAAATTAGGTGATTTATCCTGTTCTATTTTATCCCGCCATTCAGCATTACTTACCTCTCCATAGACATTTGAATATTCCAAACGATACTCGTTAGTTGCAAAATCTGCATTTACAAATACAAACTTTTTATTAGTTTGATTGTTTAGCTTATAATAATGCCAAATCTCATAAGGATAAGTTGAAGATGCATTTTCTACTTTATGCATACTGTTTGGCGCTCCATACTGTAAATAAACCCTTCCTCTATCAGTTAGGTAGCCCGCAATTCTAAAATTCTTAAAATCATTATTTACACTTTTTACTTTCTGATGATACTCATGCCAAGCTAAATCAGGGTTAGTAGGGTTTCGGTTTTTCCAAAAGTTATAGAAAAACTTCTGCATTAAATCAATATCATCATGACTCATTTGATTTTGAGCAAAAATATTTTCATGAGGACTGCTAATAGGATAAAGATAATCAATATATAGTTTGAGGTCTTCCTTATCAGTAATAAGTTCAGCAAAAGTCCCAATAACTGACACCGCATTTATATCCTCATTATTTTTTAACCCCGCAAAGGAATTACTTCTTTGAAAAAAGAGACTCTTTTTAATAAGTGTTTCATTTTTTATATTCTTAAGCTCACATACTAAATTATAGTTTCCTGTAGGAAGATCAGAAATATCAAAGCTTAACAAATTACTAGTAACTTGCTCACCATCTTTTCTTTTTATTTTGTTAAAATCAAAAAGAGGTGTGTTTGTTTGATATGTTTCAATATAAGTATTTAATACATACTTGTTATCTTGTGCTTGCTGTGTATTATATTCCTCAAAATAGTAAGATAACACACTTATATTCTGAGGATAATAATTAGAAACAAAAGGTGTAAGTAACATTCCACTTTTACTCATCTCATGACCTGTAGTATCATTAGTAAATTCCGCAATTAACTGAATATCAGATAGAGCTATCTTATTTGAATAATTTACTTCAATTTCTTGAGAATGTTCTTTAATCTGGGTCTTATGCTGTCTATCAAATACAACAACCTTAACAATATAATTCCCATTACTTAATGCTATCCTATGCTGATCAAAAAAGAATAGATTATTCTCTTCAATATTTGGGAAAGATGGGCTTTTTAATACATAATGAGTAGTATAAGCAATTTCATCTTTAGCCATTATGTTAATTTCTATATCTATTTCTCCATAAAATGAATCATTTAATGCACTTAATTTTAAAGTGTTTACATCAAAGGCCATATATAGTTCTAAAAAAGAGCCTTCTTCAGAATTAAATGTGGCTGTTGCAAGATATGACTGCAGGTTTTGGGCTTGCAATAGAGAAGTAAATAATAATAAAATAAGTACTAATCTTTTCATAAATCGTTGTTTGTTTAAGAAAATGCTAAAGTAAAAAAACTGAATTAGCTAACGACTGATTTTTAATAAAGAAATATTTTGTGATTAGGCAACTATTTCTATTTTTGCAGTCCGCAATTCGGAGAGATGGCAGAGTGGTCGAATGCGGTGGTCTTGAAAACCATTGTACAGCAATGTACCGGGGGTTCGAATCCCTCTCTCTCCGCAAAAAAGTCCTAGCGTTTATGTTGGGACTTTTTAGTTATAATGATACATTTACAAAATGAAAAAAATAGATTCAGACATTACTAAAGCTGCTACTCTTGATGGAAAATTTTACACTTCTAAAACTATTTTTAATAATACTCTAGAGAATATATTTGCACAAAATTGGCAATTCATTACTGATGATGAGAAGCTAAAAAAAAACAGGAATACATTTCCTTTTCAATTTCTAGGAAATCTAATACCTGAATCCCTAGTTTTAATAAATAATGAGGGGGAAATTAATTGTTTCTCTAACATCTGCACACATAGAGGCAATATTTTAATTAATGAGCCTTGTACAATAAAAAAAAATATTACTTGTGGGTATCATGGAAAGCAGTTCGATACTTGTGGAAAATTCAAATTTATGCCAAAAACGGAAGGCATGGAGAATTTCCCAACAGTACAAGATGATCTGCCTAAAATAGCTGTGGCTAAATGGAAACAGTTCATTTTTGCATCATTAGGCCCAAATTTTGATTTTAAAGAACTTATAAAAGAAATAGATGAAAGAATAGGATGGATGCCAATTGAGGATTTTAAGTATAGAGAAGATTTCTCCAAAGAATATTCTGTAAATGCCAATTGGGCTTTGTATTGTGATAATTACTTGGAGGGCTTTCACATCCCTTTTATACATAAGGATTTAAATGCTATACTTGACTTTAATAGTTATGATATTGAAATCTTTAAATATACTAATCTACAATTAGGAATTGCTTCTTCTAATGATATTTGTTTTGATTTACCTAAAAGTTCAAAAGATTATGGAAGGAAGATTGCAGCTTATTATTTCTGGTTATTTCCAAATTTAATGCTTAATTTTTACCCTTGGGGCTTATCGGTTAATATCGTTACTCCAATCTCTGTTAACAAAACTAAAATTCAATTTAGATCTTATGTATGGGATGAAAGTAAATTGGATAGTGGAGCAGGAGCTGATTTAGATAAAGTAGAGCTTGAGGATGAACAGGTGGTACAGCAAGTACAAAAAGGAGTTGCTTCTCGTTTTTACAAACATGGTAGATTTTCTCCAAGTATGGAAATGGGGGTTCATCACTTTCATACTCTAATTAGTAATTTTATCTTGGAATACAAAAAACCCTACCAAAAAGGTAAGGTTTAAAGTGATCGAGACAGGATTCGAACCTGTGACCGTCTGCTTAGAAGGCAGATGCTCTATCCAGCTGAGCTACTCGACCATTATAAATTGAGCTGCAAACTTAACCCTTTTTGGTTTTTAATAAACAAACATTAAAGCAAAATATTTAGCTATTTAAAACAGCCATTTTAATAGCTGTAATTGCTGCCTCAGTGCCTTTATTCCCATATTTGCCGCCAGATCTATTAATTGCTTGATCCATAGTGTCATCAGTAAGTACTCCAAAAACAACAGGGATATTTAACTGAATATTTAAATCCTTTATTCCTATTGCAACTGCATTAGACACAAAATCAAAATGCTTAGTTTCTCCCTGAATAATACTGCCTAAACAAATAATTGCATTTGGCTTAGCTTTAGCAGCAATCTTTACGCCAAATACCAGTTCATAGCTTCCAGGGACATTATATTTGTAGATATCATCCGCATTTGCCCCACACTCAATTAATGTGTCATAAGCTCCTTTAAAAAGGTTATTCGTAATATTAGCATTCCACTCAGAGACAATAATACCAAAGGTCAATCCTTTGGCATTTGGAACTTCGTCCTTATTAAAGTAGGAGAGGTTTGTATTTTTAGTAGCCATCTTATCTATTTTCAGCTCTGGCAATATATTTTTCAATTCCAGATGCCTCACGAGAAGCTTTAAAATCCGCCTGTATAGTTTTATAAAGTTCTAATGCGTCTGGATAATCACCATTTAATTCATGAAGCATAGCTAACTTCATCATATATCTAGGGGCTGTAAACTCATTATTAGAGTTTGCCACTGCATCCTCATAAGCATTTTTTGCATTATCTGTATCACCAAGCTCCATATAAGCATCACCAACACATCCTAGCGCTAGAGATGACAATATAATATCATCAGATGAAAAATCTTCTAAGTACTCAATTGCATTTTCGTAATCCCCAATGTGTAAATAACACATTCCAGCATAGTAATTGGCCAATTTCCCAACATTAGTAGAGCCATACTCATCAGCTACATCTAAAAAACCAGCATACTGTCCATCACCATTAAGTGCTAGGTTGAATGAGTCTTTTTGAAAATATAATTCAGCCATATAAATTTCTGTTTGAGCCTCTTCCTCTAAAGGTGCAATGTAAAAATTTTGATAAGCTTTAAAAAATACGATAATACCAACAATCGCGCCTACAATTATCATTAAACTTTTTTGATTATCTTCAATATATTGCTCAGTTTTGCCTAATGCTTGTTCAACTTGTACAAATTGATCTTCTGTTTTGTTTTTTTTCGCCATTATAATCTTATTTTTGGAGCGCAAATATAAGTTTTTTTAAAAAGCAATCCGTTTTTATTATCAGGATTGTGTTTAAAATAGAAAAATAACTAATAAATCAAGGCTTTGTTTTTAAAAACCCTGCAGTTACATCAATTTAAAAACCATAGCGAAAGTAAATTTACTTTCACTAAGCCTGTAAATTGCTTTGTGGGTAATAATGGTGCTGGAAAAACAAATATACTTGATGCAATACATTATTTATCTCAAACAAAAAGCTACTTTAACCATATTGATAGTCAAAACATACAATTTGATGAAGGTTATTTTATGCTAAAAGGAACGTTTGATAAAGATGGCAGTACTTCAGAAATACAGTGCAATTTAAAAGAAGGAAAAACAAAGAATATCCAAAAGAATAATAAAAAATATAGTCGTTTTTCAGAACATATAGGACAATTTCCTATCATTATAATATCACCAACTGACACCAATTTGATACTAGAAGACAGTGAAGTAAGAAGGAAGTACTTAGATAGCAGTATAGCACAATACAAACAAAGCTATTTGCAAGTATTAATACAATACAATAAAGCCCTAAAACAAAGAAATGTCCTTTTAAAACAGTTTTATGAAGAAGGATATTATGATGATATAACGCTTGAAATATATGATAAACAGCTAATAGAACATGGCAATATCATTCACAAAGAAAGAAAAAACTTTTTAAAACAACTTACACCTGTATTTAATAAGTATTATTCTGAAATATCAGAAGGGAATGAGGTCGTTGATTTAGAATATAAATCCCAATTACATGATAATGATTTTAGCACATTACTTCTTGAAAGTAAACCAAAAGATAGAATAAGAAAAACAACACAAGTTGGAACACATAAAGATGATATTATATTTAAAATGAACACTTACCCTATAAAAAAGATAGGGTCTCAAGGTCAACAGAAATCTTTTTTAATTGCATTAAAGCTAGCTCAGTTTGACTTTATTAAAGAACAACTAGGGTTTAAGCCCATTTTACTGTTAGATGATATATTTGATAAATTAGATGATCATAGGATATTAAAACTTATCAGCTTTGTAGATAAAAATGTATTTGGGCAAGTATTTATTACCGATACACATACAGAAAGAAGTGCAACAATACTTTCAAAAGCAGGTATTACATATAGTATTTACACAATAGAAAATGGCAAGCTAACTCATGAGGGGAAATAATAATCGAAAAGTAGGGGACATCATTAGAAAATTGATGAAAAACCCAAATCTAGCAGAAAAACTTGATAAGTTAGATGCCTTAGATGCTTGGGAAAACATTATTGGTATGCAACTATGTAAATATATTACTGACCAAAAGATATACAAAGGGATTTTATATGTGAAACTCAAATCGGCAGTTGTAAGAAATGAATTAAATTATAAAAAATCAGATCTTATGAAACAAATAAACCAAAAAATAGGGAAAGAGTTAATCACTAATATAATTTTAAAGTAGCAAAACAACAAGAAGGCTCATTTAAAAGGGACTTGCATTCAGTATTCTTAGATTAAAACTTAGTATTTTTCTTCAGTAGAGAAATGAAAATCAGCTTCAATTTTAGCATTTTCATCAGAATCAGAACCATGTACAGCATTTTCAGATAATGAAGTAGCATACTTTTTTCTTATAGTACCTTCAGCAGCATCTAAAGGATTAGTTGCGCCAATTAAAGTTCTAAAATCAGCTACTGCATTATCTTTTTCTAATATAGCTGCAATAATTGGACCGCCACTCATATAGTCAACTAATTCTTCATAAAAAGGTCTTCCTCTATGCACAGCATAAAATGCCGCAGCTCTATCTTTAGATAGTAGGACCTTTTTCATCGCTACAATTCTAAAACCACCTTCTTCTATCATTTTTAAGATCCCTCCAATATTATTAGCCAAGACAGCTTCTGGCTTAATCATTGTAAATGTAATGTTACCTTTTTCTTCTGCTAGATTTTCACGTTCTTTCCTGAATTTCTCCATCATCTTATTCTCTTGGTCAAGCATCTCGCCTTCAACTTTCTTTATTGCCATTTTATTTTTTTTAATTGAGTTGCAAAATTATAATTTTAATCAAAACTTACTCTTATTTGTTTTGTTATTTTTGCAGCCCTATGATAGAAAATGCGTTAAAGCTAAAAAACCTGCTTACAACACCTAAGCAAATTGTAATAACAACACATAGAGGCCCTGATGGCGATGCAATAGGGTCATCTCTAGCAATCTTTTGTTTTCTAAAACAATTTGGGCATTCCGTTAATGTAATTACGCCTAATGCATATGCTAATTTTTTACATTGGATGCCTGGAAATAAGGATGTATTAGTTTATGAAGGGCATGAAAAAAAAGCACAAAAAATAACTAAAAATGCTGATTTAATATTTCTTATGGACTTTAGCAATATAAGTAGAATTTCTGATTTTGGAGATATTGTTACTAATGCTAAAGCCACCAAAATACTTATTGATCATCATCAAGATCCAGATATGAATATTGCTGACTTAATTTTTAGTGATACTGAAGCTTGCTCTACAGCACAATTAGTATATGAAATAATTAATGCCATGAATCTTAGTAATCATATCAACAAAGCAATTGCTGAATGTTTATATGTAGGAATAATGACTGATACTGGTAGTTTCAAATATTCTAGCACGAGTGCAAAAACCCATCATATAATTGCAAAACTAATAGAAGCAGGAGCTGAAAATGCTAAAATTCATGATTTGATTTACGACAACTCATCAGCTAATAGAATGAGATTATTAGGTTATTGCCTGAATGAAAAATTATTACTTTACCCAGAGAATAATAGTGCTATAATTTCGTTAAACGCTAAGGAATTAAAAAAATTTGAATTCCAAAACGGAGATACTGAAGGGTTTGTAAATTACGCATTAGCAATTGAAGGAATAAAATTTGCTGTTTTTATTGCTGAGAAAGAAGGGGTTGTTAAACTCTCTTTGCGTTCAAAAGGTAATTTTAAAGTAAATGAAATAGCTAATAAATATTTTAGAGGAGGAGGACATATAAACGCTTCAGGTGGAGTTTCAGAAGTCTCAGTTAATGAGACAGTTAAACTAGTAGAAAAAATAATAACTAACCATAAAAAAGAATTAACTAACTAAAATGAAATTATGAAACAACTAACAATTCTATGCATGCTATGTGCTGTCACATTAAGCTCATTTTCACAAAATATTTTTAATAAAAAACAAAAGACAACTAATAAAAAATCAAAGTTAGAAAACGGTATGTACGCAAAAATTAACACAACAAAAGGCGATATTTTAATTCAGTTAGAATATGAAAAAACGCCACTTACAGTAGCAAATTTTGTAGCCCTAGCTGAAGGAACTATGAAAAACAATAAAAAAGATGTAGATACTCCTTTTTATGATGGATTAAAATTTCATAGAGTAATCGCTGATTTTATGATTCAAGGTGGGTGTCCTGATGGGACTGGATCGGGGAGCCCAGGATATAGTTTTGCTGATGAATTCCATCCTGATTTAAAGCATAACAGAGGGGGGATATTATCAATGGCTAATTCAGGTCCTTCCACTAATGGCTCTCAATTCTTTATTACGCATAAAGAGACTCCTTGGTTAGATGGAAAACATTCAGTATTTGGACATGTAGTTGAAGGTATGGATGTTGTAAATACAATTGCTCAAGACGATATAATGAATACAATTACAATTATAAGAAAAGGTGCTGCTGCAAAGGCATTTAATGCTCCAGAAGTATTTGAATTTGCACAAAAAGAACTTAAAAAAGCAAATGCTGAAAAAGCAAAACAAGCGATTGAAGAAATGAAAGTGCTTACAGAAGGAGCTATAAGAACAGAAAGTGGATTAGCTTATAAAGTGATTAATAAAGGTAGTGGAGAAGTGCATCCAGCTGCTGAAAGTACTGTTAGAGTGCATTATACAGGAAAACTTATAGATGGTACTATATTTGATTCTTCTGTACAAAGAGGTGAACCGGTAGAATTTCCTTTAAATCGTGTAATCCCAGGATGGACAGAAGGAGTTCAATTAATGGTAGTTGGTGACAAATGGACTTTCATTATTCCTGGCAAGCTTGCATATGGAGAAAGAGGCGTTCCTCAAGCAGGAATAGGTCCAAATGCTACACTTATTTTTGAAGTAGAATTATTAGATATTTTAGAAACAGGGGATGATCCTCATAAAGGACATAATCACTAATTATTAAATAGTCTTATTTTAAATAATTATGAAAGGGCTGACATTTGTCGGTCTTTTCTTTTTATTTATCAAGAAAGAATAGTATCCCATGAATTTATTATCAGTAGAGAATCTAGCAAAGAACCTTGGAGAAAGAATTCTTTTTGAAAATTTATCATTTGGACTAGATCAAGGAGATAAAGTTGCCTTGATTGCAAATAATGGAACAGGGAAATCATCAATGCTAAAAATACTTTCAGGTCTAGATATTCCCGATGAAGGAAAAGTTGTTTTTAGAAATAAATGTAAAGTTTCTTACTTACAACAAGATACTATATTTGATAAAGATTTAACCATCAATAATCTTATAGATAGTGCTCATAATAAGATTAGCTTACTAGTAAATGAATATGAGAAGGCCGTTGAAGCTCATAGTCAGAAAAACTCCACACAAACCAAAAGGTTACTTGAAGAACTAACGGCTAAAATGGACAAAGAGAATGCTTGGGATTACGAGAGAAGAAGCAAGCAAATACTCTCAAAATTTAATATCTTAAACTTTGAGCAAAAAGTAGGGAACCTATCAGGAGGCCAAAAGAAAAGGCTTGCAATAGCATTATTACTTTTAGAGAATGCTGATATACTTCTTCTAGATGAACCAACTAATCATTTAGATATCGCAATGATTGAATGGCTAGAAAAATATCTACAGCAACAGAGAATCACACTTTTAATGGTTACTCACGACAGATATTTCTTAGAGAGAGTTTGTAATAACATTATTGAATTAGAAGGAGGAAATCTTTATCACCACAAAGGAAATTATGCTTATTTCCTAGAAAAAAGAACAGAAAGGGAAAATAATATTAATATTGAGGTAACAAAGGCTAAAAAACTTATGAAGAAGGAGCTAGAGTGGATCAGAAGACAGCCAAAGGCCAGAGGAACAAAGTCAAAAGCTAGAATAGATAACTTTAATAAAATTAAGAAAAAAGCAACATCAAGAAAAATAAAGCAAGAGTTAAATATTAATATAAAAATGGATAGGATAGGAGGCAAGATCCTTGAGCTGAAAAATATTAAGAAAAGCTATGGTAATTTAACCATATTAGATGGTTTTGATTATACATTTAAAAAAGGGGAGAGGATAGGGATATTAGGGAAGAATGGGATTGGGAAATCAACATTTTTGAATATTATAAGTGGAAAAGAAAAAGCTGATAGTGGAAAAATAAATATAGGTGAGACCATTAATTGTGGCTACTTTACTCAAGGAAGTTTTGAAACTGATGAAGACAGAAGAGTAATTACTGTTCTTAAAGATATCGCAGAGTTTATTATAATGTCAGATAAAAGAAAAGTAAGTGCCTCTCAGCTTTTGGAACACTTTATGTTTACTCCAGATATGCAATTTACTGAGGTAAAACGCCTAAGTGGTGGAGAAAAAAGAAGACTACATTTACTTACAGTATTAATGAAAAATCCTAATTTTTTAATTTTAGATGAGCCAACTAATGACCTTGATTTACTAACACTTGCAAAATTAGAAGAATTCCTTTTACAATATAAAGGATGCTTACTATTGGTATCTCATGATAGGTTTTTTATTGATAAATTAACAGAGCATTTATTTGTTTTTAAAGGTAATGGAATAATTGAAGATCATTATTGTACTTATACTCAATACAGAGAAAAGCAAATAGAAGAAGACAAGGAGTTTAAAAAAATACAACATTTAGAAAAAGAAGATTCAAAAGTAAAAGTTACAAATAAAAAACTAACTTTTAATGAAAAGTTTGAATATGAAAATCTAGCAAAAGACTTAGTTCAGCTAGAAAAAGAAAAAAAAGAGCTAGAAATTATTATTCAAAATCCAGATACTAAATTGGAAAGAATGCGAGCAGCTAGTGAAAAGCTAGGAAAAATAATTAACCTAATTGATGAAAAGGAGCTTAGGTGGCTTGAGCTTGATGAAAAACAGTAATTTTGCGATAAATCAATAAAAATGGGTGCTTTTAGTCAAATCAATATAAATAAGCAATTATGCAATGCAATTGAAGATTTAGGATTTGAAAATCAAACCCCTATACAAGAGCAAACATTTTCCAAAATACTTTCAGGTAAAGATTTAGTAGGGATTGCTCAAACAGGAACTGGAAAAACCATAGCTTATTGCTTGCCTTTATTACAAGAATTAAGCTATTCTAATCAAAATAACCCAAGAATCTTAGTACTTGTTCCAACACGAGAACTAGTTGCTCAAGTAGTAGAAACGCTAGAAGAATTAACAAAATATATTACTTGCAGAATAGTTGGGGTTTATGGAGGAACTAACATGAATACCCAAAAAGTATGGCTGCAAAATGGTGCTGATATTATAGTGGCTACTCCAGGTAGATTGTATGATTTAGCACTTTGTCGTGCTGTGCAGCTAAAAGAAATAAAAAAGGTAGTAATTGATGAAGTAGATGTAATGTTAGATTTAGGATTCCGTTTTCAATTAACTAATATTTTTGAGCTATTACCTACAAAAAAGCAAAATATTATGTTTTCAGCAACTATGACAGAGGATGTTCAAGATATTATCAATAGCTTTTATAGTAAACATGAAAAAGTGCAAATTGCATTAAGTGGAACACCACTTGATAATATCTCCCAAACTAAATATGCTGTACCTAATTATTATACAAAAGAAAACTTATTAGCCCATATTCTTAAAGATAAAAAGGAAATGAAAAAGGTATTGGTATTTGTATCTAGCAAAAAGATTGCTGACAGGTTATATGAAACAATATCAGCATCTTATATTTCTGAACTAGCAGTAATTCATTCAAATAAGTCACAAAACTATAGGTTTCGGTCCATTAACCAATATGATGAAGGAAAAGTAAGAATATTGATTGCTACTGATATTATTGCCAGAGGATTAGATTTAGATAAGATATCGCATGTAATTAATTTTGATACGCCAACTTTTCCTGAGAACTATATGCATAGAATTGGACGTACAGGAAGGGCAGAGAAAAAAGGAAACTCAATACTCTTCTACACCAAAGAGGAATCTTATTATAAGGATAATATTGAAAAATTAATGTCTATGAAGATTCCAGAAATTAAGATTCCTGATTCAGTAGAAGTCTCTAAGCAATTAACAGTAGAA
Organism: Bacteroidota bacterium; assembly: GCA_036139835.1. GTDB lineage: Bacteria > Bacteroidota > Bacteroidia > Flavobacteriales > BACL11 > BACL11. The sequence continues at coordinate 6,563 of JAYZYW010000039.1, read as the reverse complement.
GAGTGTAGAGCAAATGGTAAGAATATATTTAGAAACATTAAAAAAGTAGATAGAGAGAACTCTGGCTTGCATGAAAAGAAAGAGAAGAACCTGAAAGTTAATATTAAAGATAAATGGCGTAAAGAAAGAAGAAAGAAATACAAGAAACCAAAGTCTAGAGGTGATAAAGGTGTTAATTTAAGAAGAAAATGATATTACAGTAGAGAAAAGAATAACAATAGATTAATTAAAATGACTTAAGATGATTTGTATTAATACAGAAATTCCAGAGGAAATTTGTCAGATCAATGATGAATTAAAAGCAATATATCATAGTAGTAATTCTATCTGTATATGGTTGTTTAAGGATAGAAAATCTAGGAATAAATTTATGGATGAAACAATAGGTATGCTAAAAGAACAAAGAAATGAATACTACCTAAAGTTTTATAACTAAAAAATATTATTTTTAAAACTAAAGAATCCTATATTGATAAAACAGCTTAATAACAGAGAGATTAGTATATCAAACAAGATTTATGCAATCTTTCAAGCATCATATAAGGTGGAGGCAAGATTATTAAACGTGACTGATTTTGCACCATTAAAAAAAACTTCTGAGGATATCTCAAATTCTAATAATGATTTCTACGCATACTATTTAGAAGGAAATATTGCAGGAGTTATCGAAATAGAGAAAAACAGTACTCAATCTACCCATATACAAAGTTTAGTAGTATATCCAAGATATTTCAGAAAAGGTGTTGGAAAGCAATTAGTAAGATTTGTTTTAGATACTTATAAATCAAAAGTATTTACTGTTGAGACTGGTGAAAAAAATGAACCAGCTATTAATCTCTATAAAGCGTTTAATTTTAAAAAAGAAAAGAAATGGGATACAGATGATGGAGTTTGTAAAGTAGGGTTTAAAGTATTCATAAACTAGCATTACTAGATATAGAGCAATAATCCATACTGTCCTATAATTAATATTATGTTAAATTGTAACATTTGATCAAATGGGAGTATCACCTCCCACTTTACCTTTTAAATTATTTTAACTCTGCAATACGCTTTTTCATTTCCTCTGACTTAGCATAATCACCATTCAAGTAATATAATTGTTTTAAGGACAACAAAGTATTCTTATCCTCTGGCTTTAATTCATGAGCAGTTTCTAAATATGGCAATGCTTTAACAAAAGAAACTTCTGCTTCTTTCTTTAATTTGTTATAAACTGAATTATTAGAGGTTCCGTTTGCCTTATTATTTGTTTTAACTCCTACATTAAAATATAGTGCACCTAAATTATAATTAACCCCAAATGATGAAGGATTCAAATCTAAAGCTGTTAAGTAATCCTTTTCAGCATTAGCAAGATCACCTTCTTGATCATAAATTGTTCCTCTATTAAAATATAATAAATCATTCTCATCATCCAAAGCAATAGCCTCTCCTAACTTTCCTATCAACTCTGAAGTTCTACCTAACTGAATATATAAATTGATCTCTGTATTGATTAAACCTTGATCATCTTCAAACATATCTCTACCAAGCGCTAGATATTCAAGCGCCTTATCAGTATTCCCTTCTTCAATAAAAATATTACTCATATGAATATAAATATTTGGCTCATTAAAATTAATATCGATTAATTGTTTTAACAATTCTTTTGACTTAGTATTATCTTTCATTTTATTTGATGAAAAAAAGGAATTATAAAGAATTGTTGCCCTAGTAATATTTGCTCTTTTTAATTGATCCTCTTCATCAAATGGTATGATGTCAAAAATAGCAGTATAATGTTTTAATGAACTTTTATACTTTCCTAAAGTATACTCCTCAACACCCAGTCTAAATAACTTATCACCACATTGCACCAACCCTTCTAACACCTCTTCCTTAGGCCATTTCTTATAAATCATGATCTTATTCTTCTTCTTTGGATGAGGCTGCATACATTTTAAATGAGACTCTGTTGCTTTAAAAACAGCTTCAGAATCAAGAGAATCATGATTTAAAGCAATCATTTTATAAATTTGGGCCCTATACATCCACATCTTAGGCTTATTAGATGTACTCTCATTATTATAAGCTTTATCAATAAACTCTTTAGCTTCTTTAATTTTAAGAACTTTAACAGATTTATCTTTCTCCGAATTATATTGTTTTAATATTATTGCTGCAGAAGTTACATTCTGTGATTGAGCAAAAATCACACTAGTAATTACAACTAATAATGCTGTAAAAATTACTTTTTTCATTTTGATTAATATTTAATTTCTGTTATCTTAAAATTATATTTCATACCATCAATATTAGATTCTAAGTTTTTTAATTTCTTTTTGATAAGGTATTTATTTCCTACAATCACAATGGCCATTTTATCAGGATGTATTTTAGATTTTGCAATAGCATCAATATCAGCTTTTGTGATAGAATTTAAGATGTCTGCTTGTTTTTCAATATAGCTTTTATCTAAATCATAAGTTAAAATCTTATTTAAAAACCCTAATTTTTGACCTGATGTCTCATATTTTAATGCCTCCCTTCCAAGAAATGCGTCTTTTGTAAATCTAAGTTCTTCTTCTGTAATTCCAACAGTTGCATATGAATTAAACTCCTTAAATATCTCTACTAGAGCACTATCTGTAGCTTCTGTCTTAACGCTAGAAGTCATACCAAAGAATCCATTCTTGTTAGAAGCACTAAAAAAAGAATATGCCCCATAAGTCCATCCTTTATCTTCTCTAAGGTTTAAGAAAAATCGTCCACTCATGCCCCCTCCTAATGGATAGTTCATTATTTGAGATTTAAAATGATCTCCATCTACGTCATACTTATCAGATAAATGCCCCATTATAATAAATGATTGTGAAGCCCCCTCTTTATCCAATAAATAAATTTGTGTCTCATTAATAGGGGGGTAATTAAATTGGGAAGGAATCTCGACTTTTTTTGGGCTCCAATTTTTAAGAAAAGATATTTTAGAGAGAAGGGACTTTCTATCAATATCACCTACAACAACTAGTGAACTAATAGACGGAGAGTAATTATTATAGTATGCTTGAACATCTGATAATTTAATCTTTTTAATTGATTTTTCAGTAGTCACTCTACCAAATGGAGTTTCACCAAACAATTGATTACCAAAATAAGCAAATCCTAAATAACGTGCATTCTTTTTACTTGCCTCCATTCCTTCTAAAGTTTGCTTCTTTACTCTTTTAAAATCATCATTATTAAATGCCGGTCTAAGTAATTTTTCTTCAGCTATTGCTAATGTAGCATCTAAGTTCTTAGTTAATGACTCAATATACATAATGGTTCCATCTTCATCAGCAGAAAATGAAACTGTACTGCCTAACTTTTTTAATTCCACACTAATTTCTTCAGATGTATATTCACTTGTACTTTCATTCATCATATCTGCAGTCAATTTCGCTAAACCAGTAAGCTTTTTATTTACTAATAACTCTCCACCCTCAATTTTTAAACGCATATATATTTTAGGAATTTCAGATGATTGAGTCCCTATTATCTTAAGACCATTCTCAAAAGTTTCTTTATAATAATCCGGCACTATAGATGCCTTAGCAGGACCTGGTTTAGGCTGAATATTCCTATCAAAAGAATCTTTAGGTCTGTTATATGTTAAGCCTACATACTGAGGGTCTTCTTCTAAGATTAAATCAGCATTTGGATTCATTGATATCATAGAATCTAATTTCTCTACAAATGGGCTTTTTGGCCTTACAGTACAAATTACTGCGTTTCTATTCTTAATATATTTATTAAATACTCGCATCACATCTTCTCTAGTGACATTATTATATCTTTCTAGTTCAGAAGACAGATTATATCTCCCTCTACCTAACCATTCAAACTCTGATATAATATAAGATTTTGTTTCAATAGAACCTTTCATATTAATACTTTCTGATTCTATTTCTGTTTTCACCATAGCTAAATCTTCATCACTAAAACCTTTTTCTTCCCACTCTGCAATTGTATTTCTAATATCTGCTTCAATATTATTAAAATATATTCCTGGCTCTTCTTGCCAATCCGGAAATGATACTACTTGAAAATAAAAAGCTCCAGAAATTTCGAAACAATTATGCATTGCACTAGCATCTGTAGCCTTTTCATTTTTCACAAAATTCTTGTAAAATATTGAACTTTTTCCATCTCCCATTAATGATGACAAAATATCTAATGCAGGTTCATCTTTATGATAGCGTGGAACAGTAGGATAAGCCATTAATGTAAGTGGTAAATATGTATTATCTGTATAACCCGTATATATATCAGAAGAAAGCCTTGGCACATTAGCTCTCAGCCTTCTTACTTCTGGACCACGATTTATAGATCCAAAATACTTTTCTACAAGAGGTATTACTTGGCTTGAATTAACATCTCCAGAAATAGTTAAAATAGCATTATTTGGTCCATACCATCTTAAAAAGAAATTTTTAAGATCATCAATAGTAGCTCTATCTAAATCATCAACATAACCAATAACAGGCCAGTTATAAGGATGTGAAGGAGGATACAAAGCTTGACCTAAAATTTCTCCAGTCATACCATAAGGTTGATTCATTTGCATTTGATATTTTTCATTTACTACAGCATCTCTTTGATTCTCAAATTTCTCTTGAGTTACTGCATTAGGTAAAAATCCCATTCTATCTGCTTCTAACCATAAAATTGTTTCCAAGTGATTACTAGGTACTGTTTGCAAATAAACCGTTCTATCATACCATGTATTTCCATTCAGCTGCCCTCCTGCTTCAGCTATAATTCTAGGAGCAACTTCATCTGGTACATGCTCAGAGCCCTGAAACATCATATGCTCAAAGAAATGTGCAAAACCAGATTTACCTGCAGTTTCTCTATTTGATCCTACATGATATGTTACATGTACATGTACTATTGGGTCAGAATGATCTTCATGAATCAAAACTTTTAAACCATTAGGTAATTCCCATGTTTCATAAGGAATATCCAAAGGATTAGTACTTGCAGCTTTCACCAAGGTTGCTTCAGTAATATCCTGCCCTATTAAATTGAAGGCAAATAACAATACTGCTGCAAAAAGATTAATTTTCTTCATTTTCATTTGTTTTTTAATTATTATTTTCTTCTTCTTCAGTATTTTCATTGGCATCTATTGTGTCTTCTGATGAAGTTTCTCCTTCAACAGTTTGAGGAGTTTCAATTACATTGCCTTCTTCATCTAATAATACTTCTTCGTCTTCTTCAAATTTAGAGACTTTTGCAACTGAAGCTATACTGTCCTCATCCCTTAATCGAATAATTTTAACCCCTTGAGTTGCTCTGCCCATAACCCTTAAAGTATCTACGCCAATTCTAATTGTAATTCCTGATTTATTAATCACCATTAAATCATCAACATCAGTAACATTTTTAAGTGTAATTAAATTTCCTGTTTTTTCAGTAATATTAATTGTTTTAACACCTTTGCCCCCCCTATTTGTAATACGATAATCTTGTACATCTGAACGTTTTCCGTATCCATTTTCTGACACTACTAACACTGATGATTCTATATTATCAACACAAATCATACCCACAACTTCATCATTATCATCCGCTAATCGTATACCTCTAACTCCTGCAGCTGTTCTACCCATAGCTCTTACTTTTTCTTCTTCAAATCTTATAGATTTTCCTGATTTAACAGCCATCATGATTTGAGAATTACCAGTAGTCATTTTTGCTTCTAATAATTGATCTCCTTCACGGATAGTAATGGCATTAATCCCATTTGTTCTAGGACGAGAATACTGTTCTAAAGAAGTCTTTTTGATAACCCCTTTTTTAGTACACATTACAATATAATGAGAGTTAATATATTCTTCATCTTTCAAATCTTTAGTATTGATGTAAGCCATAACCTTATCATCCTTTGGCAAATTAATTAAATTTTGAATAGCTCTTCCCTTTGATGTTTTACTACCTTCAGGAATTTCATATACTTTTAGCCAGAAACACCTACCTTGCTCGGTAAAGAACAACATATAATCATGGTTATTAGCCATTATCATTTCTTCTACAAAATCTTCATCTCTTGTGGTAGCCCCTCTGCTCCCTACTCCCCCTCTATTTTGAGCTCTATACTCACTTAATGAAGTTCTTTTAACATAACCTAAATGAGAAATTGTAATTAACACCTCTTCATTAGGAATCATGTCTTCAATACTAACTTCTGATGAAGAGTACTCAATATTAGATCTTCTTTCATCACCGTATTTTTCTTTTACTTCTTTTAAATCATCAACTAAAAGATCTAATCTCAAATCTTCATTATTAAGAATTTCTTGAAACCTCTTAATTTTTTCCATAATTTCAGTATGCTCATCTTTGATTTTATTCATTTCAAGACCGGTAAGTTTTTGTAGTCTTAAATCAAGAATAGCTTTGGCTTGTAACTCTGATAGGTCAAAGTTTGAAATCAACCCATTTCTAGCATCTTCTGGTGTTCTAGATGAGCGTATTAATTTTATTACTGCATCTAAATTATCTAAGGCAATAATTAACCCTTCAAGAATATGTGCTCG
>JAYZYW010000038.1:0-10488 GCA_036139835.1 Bacteroidota bacterium | reverse complement strand
CTTGCATCAGCGTACTCATCAACCTCAGCATCAATTCTTATTTTTGCCAAATAATGATAATAAAACTGTAAACTACAATTATTGTATTTATTCAATGCAGAAGGGGAAACACCTTTTTCAGCCCAAGATTTTATCTTAGCTTCCAGGCCTTTATTCTCAATAATAATTGGATTAGAATGCTGCACTGCTAAATCAGCACTTTTATAAACATACTCTTTAATTTCTCCATTATATTCTGCAAGCAATTGAGTAATAAACCTGCTTTTTTCTCCACTTCCAAAATCATCAGTTTCTGAGTTATAAATCAAACTAATATTATTAGACCTTTGCAATAATCTATAAAAATGATAGGAGAAAACAGCATCACTCTCAGTATAAGTAGGGAGTTTAAAATACTTTTTCATATCATAAGGAATAAAAGAATTAATGGACTTACCTTTTGGTAATTTTCCTTCATTCACACTTAGCATAATTACATTTTTAAAATCAAGTGTTCTACTTTCTAAAATACCCATAAGCTGCACTCCTTTAAGAGGCTCTCCTTTAAAAGGGATGGCTTCTTTTGCAACCAATTGTTGCATAATTATTTGTAAGGTTTTTAACTCCAAAACAAAATCATTCTCATCAAGCAACTTTTGTAAAATAGTAATACTCTTAAAAAATGTGGTTAACACCTCTGACTCAACAGTAGCTGACTTCCCTACCAAATATTTTTTAAGATGCTCAACTAGTTTATTCAAAACCTTAATAGCGTCATTATTACTTCCCCATATTGTAAGAAGTTCAATTATAAAATCATTGGTAAATATGTTTTTAATATTACTCGTACTTATAAAAACAATATTCTGTTTTACAAGGAACTTCTTAAATGCTTCTATCTCTTTTCCCTTAGCAAGTTTTACAAAATATGGATGTTCAATTAGTGCAATAACATCTTTATAATAAAGTGCATTTTTCTTGTATTTTATGGCATGAATATGCATATTAAAAAGTGCTTCAACAAAAGCAAAAAGTGTAGTGTTTTTAAGCGGACTACCCATAGTAATATTCAGCTGTTTCACTTCTGAAGGAAGATTATGTAACACAGGATAAAGAAGAGCCTCATCTGCCAAAACTATTGCTGTGTTGCTATTTTCTAAATCATCTTCAGATAAAGATTTTATTACCTCAGCAGCAACCTTTGCTTGACTAATATTTTTAGGACAAGCAATTATATTAAAACTCTCCTTTTTTTCTTTGTAATAATCTCCTACACCCTTAAAATCAATTTCTGACCATTTTTCTCTTTGCTCTCTTAAAAACCCCCCAGCTTCATGTAAGAAATTTTCATAATAAAACTTATCTGCATCCCAAAATACTCTAGCAATATTTTCTTTTTTAAGATAATCTACAATTGCTTGCTCTGATTTTGTTAATGCATTTAAGCCAACAAACCATACCTTTTCCCATTTAATTTCTAAGTTTTCAATATTTTGAGCAGCCTGTTTATACGCCAAACCTTGATAGGCCAAGTTTTCCTCCAAAAGTGAGTGACTAAAATCATTATACCATTTAAGCATCCCTTCAAAAAAACTTAAGTAATCACTTTGTATTGCGGTTAAATTTCCATCAGAAAAACTCCAATCTTCTACGCTCCAACTTTCTAATTCCTTTACTTGAGTAAGGTTAGTATAAATAGATTTTGGATCCACGAGACTTCTATCAATCTCATTAAAATCATGTAACAATACATTACTCCATTTTAAAAAATCATCAAATGTATCTTGCTTTTTGGGACGATATTTTAAATAAGTCCTGTACAAGCGGAATTGCAATGAGATATTATCCAAAACCTGCAACCCTGATAAGTTTTCTATGAACTCTTCAATAGAATAAAAATCAGGAAGAAAAATCGGCTTATCAATTTTCTTGGATAAATAATGCTTTAAAAAAACCACGCCTCTTTTTGATGGCAACACAATAGCCACATTTTCCATATTATCTGGAAATTTCTGCAACAATCTATCAGCTATTTTTTCTAAAAAAGGAATCATAAGCGCACCACCTTTATAGTTTCAGAAGTATAAATCAATATGCTCTCAATATTACTTTTACCCATAAGCATTAAAGCATTAGCATAATCGGTAATTTGCTTCTCATGTTTATCAAACTCCTTTCCAGTTTTATAATCAATAATCACCATTTTATCAGTAGTTTTTGAAAACAACAATCTATCAGGGATATAAGTTCTTCCATTATTCATCAAAATCTCTTTCTCATTTTTAACCTCCCAATCATCAGTAAAAAAAGGTTTAATTTGCTGATGATTTAACAAGTCAGTAATAACCTGCTGTAACTCTTGATAATCTTCATTTGTAAACTTTCCTAACTTATACATCTCATCAAGAACAGCATCTTTCTGATAAGAATAATTGATTTTTGATAAAACAAGATGCAATAACTTTCCCCAATCTCTTTTTGTATTAGCAGTTTCAGTATCCCATATTTCTTCAGCAGTATGTTTTAAGGAAATTACATCTTTCCAATTTAATTTTTTACGTTTTGTAAGCTGAAAAGTATTATTAAAACTCTTTTTAGCTTGATGCATTATTTCTGGATTGCCAACAATAATTGGGAAGCTACTATCATATTTATACAAGAAAGAATTCAAGTTTTCTCTCTTTTCATAGCCCTTCAAATCATTTGGAAGAGACTTTGAAAAAATATACAACCGCTCCTTTGGACGGGTCATAGCAACATACAATTTATTTAAGCTATCAAGCAAGCTCATTTCTTGTTCTTTTTGATAATTATCTTTAAAATAAGATAATTCCAACTGTGCACTCCCCCTTATTAAAGCGGCTGGCAATTGCTTATTAAAATACTTTGAAGTATCTACCCAAATATCAGATGTTTTCTTTCTGTCTTCCCAATTAAAAGGAATCATTACTACATCAAAAGCTAGTCCTTTTGATTTATGAATTGTCATTATTTGTACCGCATTAGTGCCATCAGGGATAACAATTGCTTCTTTATCAACCCTCTCTGCCCACCAGTGCAAAAATTCAGAGATACTACTATCTTTTTTCTCTGCATAAGCTAAAACTACATCTAAGAAAAAATCTAAATACACATCCTCTTCAAAATTAAATACTCTGACAATTTGCTCAACTAATTCATATAATGGCTCTTGTAAAAGTGAAACTGGGTTAATATGAATATTTACTCTTTTTAATATTGCAAAAAAACCTTCTAATGACTTAATCTCTACATGAATTTGATGTAAATCTTCATGAGATAAATAATATTTCCATAAATACTCAGCAATAACTACTTTCGAGATATCATCAGTCTGATTTTGCAAATATTTTAGTATTGCAATAAGTGTATTTACTTTATCTGATTTACTTAAAAGCAACCCTTCATTTGAAATAACCGGAATCTCATTCTCTGATAAATTCTCAGCAACAAGAGAAACATTTCTTCTACTGTTACAAAGTATTGTAATGTCTTTATAAGCGTAATTATTTAATGTGGTGATCTTCTGAATTTCAGACACCAATTTTTGTAAAATCAACTCTTTAAAATCACTTGCTTTATCACCAAAAAGCTCGACATGAACATAGCCACCTTCTTTTGCCTGTTTACTCTCTTGCTCTGCTTTATCGTAAATAGTCTTCAAATCAGCTGACAACAATTCTTTAGTGTTTTTAAAAAACTGATTATTAAATTCAATTATATTTTTTCTACTTCTATAATTTTCCTGTAAATTATCAGCAATATAATGATGTTTCAGCTTGCTTTCCCAGGCACTTTTAAAAGCTAAATCATCTCCTTTAAAAATTTGAGGCAATTTCGAAAACTGCTCTACTTCTCCTCCTCTCCATCTATAAATAGATTGTTTTCCATCACCAACTAACATACTTTTCCCAAAATCTAATGAATCAGTAATTAAAGGTAAGATATTTTGCCATTGCAATAATGATGTATCCTGAAATTCATCAATCAAATAATGATTATAACGCTCGCCAAGTCGCTCATAAATAAATGAAGATGGCTGATTGGTTACAACATTATGTATTTTCTTATTAAACTCAGAAATTTGCTCAATATTATTTTCCTTTTTGAACTCTTTTACTTCTTTCATCAATTCGTTTAAAACTGCAATGGCATATATATTTTTGAGTACAGCTTTTACAGAATAATACTCATTAAGTAAAATCATCAATTCATCAATGAATTGTACTAACTGTGGTTTTAAAAAATCAACTAAATCCTTGATTTCCTGCTTTGCGCTTTTAGAGTACCAATCATCATTCGTAATGTTTTGTAGTAAAGAAGGGGTTGGCCGCCATTTAGAATCATCATCACACCCCACTTTTTGAGTAAAATGATTATAGAATGTACCACTTTTAAAATGCTCTTTTGTTAAACTATTTTTATCAAAGAAAAAACAGGCTCTATCTGCCAAATCTTCAACCTTGAAGATTAAGTCTTTTTTATTTTTTTGCAAATCTTTCTTAACCTGTATACAAGACTCAACTGTAAGAGTTTTCCCATGAGTATACTGAGCTACTTCTTCTTTGAAAAGTTGTTGAGCAAATTCTTCCAAATCACGTTCAATATTTGTGCTTTTTCCATCCTCTGCTTTTTGGATGGCAAAATTCACCAAAGTATTTGATAAATCACCCCCTGCATCTGATATCTTACTTAAAAGTAAGGCTACTGCAGGCTGAATAATCTTATAATTATCCATCTCCAAATCAAAATTGTGTGACAGACCTAAGTCAGAGGCAAAAGTTCTTACAATTTTATAAGTAAATTTATCAATGGTTGAAATCCCCAAATCAGCATAATTATGCAAAATATGCTTGTGAATTACTGCTGACCTTTCAAATATTGTATTCTCATCAAAACTGGTATTCTTTTTAAGCCAATTTAATATACCATCAATATCTTTTTTATTTGATAGCGAATCCAAATATTCCAACACCCTTTCTTTCATTTCGGATGCTGCCTTATTGGTAAATGTTATTGCTAAAATCTTACGATAGTAATTTTCATAACCGTATCTATCCCCTTTTAATGCTAAAGCGATAAAACTTAATGAAAGCGTATAGGTTTTTCCACTTCCTGCTGAGGATCGATATATCTGAAAATTCTGGCTCAATTTTTTTTTGTTTTTAAAGCACTAATGTATACTATTTTTTGATATCAATGATTCTTGATTATATGTAGTTGTAAAATAAATCATTGTATTTTTTTCTTTATTTTATTTTGTTATATAAAAAACACTTAGTTTTGCTAAAATTTAATACACAAGCATGTATAAACAAAAGTTACAAGAAGTTATTTTTGGATATAAAACTAGAGCTGGAAAAAGATTTGATATTATCTTACTTACTGCAATTACAATCTCAGTAATAGGAGTAATGTTAGATAGTGACAAAAATATACATCAACAATATGGCAAACTTTTATACATTATTGAATGGATCTTTACTATCTTCTTTACTATAGAATATGCACTACGAATTTACTGCGCGAAGAATAGAAGAAGATATATCTTCTCCGCAATGGGAATAATCGATTTACTGTCGATTATTCCAACTTATTTAACCGTATTTTATGCTCCTATTGGCTCTTTGATTGATATTCGAATAATGAGATTAATTCGTATATTTAGAATATTTCGATTATCATCTTATCTAAGAAGCGGACATACTATGCAACTCGCATTAAGATCCTCTAGACCAAAAATAATAGTTTTTATTTTATACATCTCATTAATTGTTGTTGTTCTTGGAACTCTTATGTACATTATTGAAGGACAACAAAATGGATTTGATAATATTCCAGAATCTATTTATTGGGCAGTAGTTACCCTAACTACAGTGGGATATGGAGATGTAGTTCCAATAACTGCTTTAGGAAAAACAATTGCAGTATTTATTATGATGCTAGGGTACGCCATTATTGCTGTGCCAACCGGAATAGTTGCTTCAGAACTTACAAAAAAGAAAAGCAGAGAGAGGCAAGATACAATTATTGCAAAAGAAGATGTTATTCTGGAAAAGATAAACGACCTAGAAGATAAGATAGATAAACTATCAAAAAATTAATTACTCAATAATTACTTTTCTTTCAATACTTCCATCATCATAGATATTTATGAATGGTATATTATTTTGAGGTATTATTGTTTTACCTAATACATCAACTGATCTAACTATTCTTCTATTTTGATTACTTATTTCCCCTACTGAAACAAAATCGGCTAGTGTCGCAAATACGAAATACACCTCTTGCTGATTTAAAGCGGTATAAGTAATGGCAAAATTTTCTCCATCAACATAAGCTATATCTGGCTCAATCTTATGTCCAAAAGTGTTGGTATCAGAAATAATACCATTATGCATACTTACTCCATTATTGTCCATGATATTATAAAAACACTCTTTTACTCCATTTCGATTTTCTTCCCAAACCGTTATAAAATAATTATTATCAGTAGAGATCTCTGGTTTATCTTGCAAAGGGCTTCCACTCCCATCTACTTGTAAAAAATAAGATGTTTGCAAATCATTCATATTCACATTCGATTTATAAAGCTCATTTACTCCACTACCACCATTACGCCTTACCACCATAATACTATCTCCAATAATAGCCCCTACAGGAGAAGATGTAGGACAAGCATTCAAAACCCAATTAACATCATCTAAATCTTCAGTAGTAGTAAAAGTAACACCACCATCATTTGATTTTGCTATGTAAGAATTTCTCACATTATTGTCATCATTCCTAAAAAGCAAAAATATATCACTATTGCCATTAGTTACGATAGTAGACTGGCAACAATCACAGGGTTCCCCTGGAGCCAAAACACTCACATCTGTAGCTGCCGAAAATGTTTGTCCAAAATCAAATGAAGTACGAGTAGTCTGTTTCCAATCAGTCCAGTTAGGTAAACATTGCATATAAGAAATCACAGGGTTTCCATCCTCACGAACAGCAACATTGGGCATAGCATATTTATGGGAATCAGAATCTTCTGAAACTCTAATTGTATCAGAAAAAGTAACCCCTCCGTCATAAGATCTTTTTAAATAAATAATATGATTATTGTGTAATAAGGATTCAAATATCAAGTAAACAGTATCACCTTTTGAGGCAATTTCAGGACCAATAAAACCAGTAGGCATAAAATCTGAAGTAACCAAATCAATAGTATTTCCAAATGATGTCCCGTTCCATTTTTTTGCTCTAATTGCTTTAGGGCTACTAGCTTTACTCCAGATAATAAAAGGATTATTATTTGCGGTAACCACCACTCTTGGCCTATCATAACCTTCAGTAGTCCCACTACTAATTACAGTATAACTTGAAGGTACTAATTGTTGAGCAGTAGAAAAAAACGGAAAAATAAGTAGAATAATAAAAGGTTTCATAGGATCTACCTTACAATAAACAAATGCCCCTGTTCTTGATGTTTCCATCCTTCAAAATCTTGGAAATAAATTTCATATATATACATTCCCATAGGTAAATCATTACCAGTTTTATAATGCGTTCCATCCCATCCATTGGAATTCAGAAAACATTCTAGTTTTTCAATCTTATCTGTTGCATAAACCAAATTAGAAAACCTATCATAAATATTAAAATTAAACGTTTCCTCTCTAACACCATGATATTTTAAACAAAAGACATCATTCACTCCATCATGATCAGGTGTAAATGCATTTGGGATATACATCCAGTATTGATCTGTAATCCAAATTTGTTTTGTAGTAGTATCACTACACCCAAGATCATCAGTTACAATCAAACTAATTTGATATATACCTATAGAATCTTTATAGGTATGATAAGGATTCTGAATAAACTCATTTGCAGTATTATCACCAAAATTCCAATCCCATTCAACAATGTTTCCTAAAGTGATATCATTAAGTTGCACACCAGGGAATAAAATATTTAATGTATCAGTTGCAGTAGTAAAGAGTGCTGTTGGACAAAGATTAATAGTAACCATTGCACTTCCTGATGTGTAACCAATTTCATTGGCATCAGAGAAAGAAGTAAGTGTATAATTACCAGCTACAGAAGTGTAAATAACATGAGGATTAATAGTAGTAGTAATGGCAGGTTGATTAACACCATTAATTGCATATACAAAAGTATATGGTTCAATAGCTCCACTAAAAGATATTTTTACCTCTGCTTGATCTATAACATTACTACAAATACTATCATTACCAGAAATAAATGCTTGTAAGGGAGGCTGGACATAAGTATAGAGCACGCATGAATCTGAAGCATTTGCAATAAAAGAAGCATTAGTAGCATTACTATTTGGCAATACTATATTACTATATGTTTTCCACTGGCTAAACAACCAATTAGGTTGAATTGCTGCGCTAATTGTTATACTCTCATCAGCCCAATAATTCTTTGAATAAGGCATAGCCTGAATAGCTCCATCAATAGTGAAGGTCGCAGTGCCAGGATTGTTGATGTTATAATTAATCTGAACACCTAATCTTTGATGCACAATAGAATCTACAAAAGCAGTATCACAACCATCAATAATTAAATAGGAATTTGTAAAAACCCCTGTATCAGCAGGATTGAAAACCATACTATCAGGTGCATAAACAGTAGCATATGTATTATTATAAGTAAAAGGTGGCATAGGAGTCATACTCATTTTCCAAACAAAAACATCCTTTCTTCCTAGTGAAGTTAATATTGTTCCATCAAAGTTAGCATTATCCTCATAGAATCCAATAGCATACACATTGCCAAAACCATCCGGGCAAATATCACCAGTCCTATCATCATCATCCGTATCAGAACCTGCCATTTTAGCCCAAACCCAATCTCCAGTATTTGTAGATCCATCTAATTGTGCCACCCAAGCAGAAGCAGTGGTGTCTCCTGGAATTTGGGCAGGAACCACTAATGTATTTGTGAAAGTCATTTCTCCTCTAGCAGTACCTCCAAGGAAAACTTGCTTATTAGCATTTACAGACATTTGATATGGTTTATCTGTTCCAGAGCTTCTCGCTCTTTTTGCCCATTTCCATTCTCCTTGATTATTCATCTTAGCAACAAATACATCTCTTTTTTGCTTATGACTTAAGGTGTCTGTTCCATTAGATGCATTTGCTCCTGGGAACACCATAGGGTTTCGATATTCTCCAGTAATATAGATATCATCACAAACATCTATTGCAATAGAATTTGCTCTATCTGTTTTATTACTTCCAATTCCTTCTGCCCAAAGCCAATTTCCATCTTTATCCATCTTAAAAATAAAAGCATCCCACTCTCCATTAGATGTAATAGAATATGGGCCATAATTACCTGTATTCTGGAAACCTCCAATAACATAAATGTTAGAAAACTGATCAATTGCTAAACGATTATCACGGGATCCTCTTTGATCTTTTATACCATCAAATTTATCTACCCATAACCAGTTACCATTAGGATCTAATTTGCCTATATACCCCATTGGCTGACAATCAACATCCCAATCAGAATTTGTAATAGTGAAACCATCAAATTCAGCATCAAATCCAGAGAAAAAACCAGTTACATAAATAAAGCCATCATCATCTACTTTTACATCATAAGAATGATCATCAGCATCGGTTATTGGATAAGGACATCCTCCTGATGTATTATCACCACCAAAACCAATTACCCACACAGGATTTCCATCTGTATCTATCTTAGCTAATAAAGAATTATCATGACTATTTAGTTGATTGCCAGAAACATTTATAGTCCCTGGAGCTCCAGGCACACCAACATAATAAGAACTCCAAAATGTTCCAGTAATAAACACATCCCCTCCTGGAGTTACGTGCATTCCTAAAGCTCTATCATCACAACAACCCCACTCTTGATTACCTGCAGGAACTGCCCACAGAACATTCCCTAATGAGTCCATCTTAAATACAAAATTTTCCTTATTATTTCCACTAGTGCTCAAAGGATCATTTTCCAAGATAATTGTACCAAAAGTAGCTGTATTATTATAATAACCACTACCATAAATAAAACCTAACGAAT
The DNA here is from genome assembly GCA_036139835.1 of Bacteroidota bacterium. GTDB lineage: Bacteria > Bacteroidota > Bacteroidia > Flavobacteriales > BACL11 > BACL11. The sequence goes on along the minus strand of JAYZYW010000038.1, from coordinate 423 downwards.
CAACACCAATACTAATACCTTTGTCAGAATCTGGACCACCAAATGAAACTACCCAATCTGTGGTTTGTGCTGACAAACTAAAACTTATAATACTTACAAAGATTATGAATAATTTTTTCATCTATTTTTTAATATAATACTTCAATCGTTCCTGATTTTTCAAATAATTTGCCATCCATTCCCAATACTTCTATGTGATAATAATATGTTCCTTGTTGTATTTTTTTATTCTTAAATGTTCCATCCCAATATTTTTCCATCGTATCACTTTCAAATAATTGTTCCCCCCATTTGTCGAATATTTTAATGTTAAATGTTTCAACAAAAATCCCTTTAATTACAAACAACTCATTATGCTCATCATCATTAGGAGTAAATGCTGTTGGCACAAATAATTGAGTTAATGGCACTGAGCGAACTATT
>JAYZYW010000037.1:0-6526 GCA_036139835.1 Bacteroidota bacterium | reverse complement strand
CTGCAATTTTCTCTACACAAGTAATGCCTTCTGCAGAAGCAACATGGGCAAGTGCTTGATTAGATAATACATCTCCAATTGCATAATAACCATTTACATTTGTTTTATAGTAATCATCTACTAAAATCTTACCTTTATCTGTTTTAATTCCGACCTCTTCCAATCCAATATTTTTGATATTAGCAACAATACCAACAGCGGAAAGAACTACATCACAATCAATAACTTCTTCCCCTTTTTTAGTTTTTATAGACACTTTACATCCCTTACCTGCTGTATCTACTTTCTCTACAGATGCATTAGTCATCACCTTAATTCCTGATTTTTTAAATGATCTTTGTAATTGCTTAGAAACATCAACATCCTCAACTGGAACAATATTTGGCATAAATTCTACGATAGTAACATCAGAGCCCATAGCATTGTAGAAATAAGCAAACTCTACTCCAATTGCTCCTGAGCCAACAATAACCATTTTTTTAGGAGCAACTGGCAAAACAAGTGCGTCACGGTAACCAATTATCTTTTTGCCATCTTGTGGCAAATTAGATAACTCACGAGATCGAGCGCCTGTTGCTATAATAATATGTTTTGCACCATAATCAATAGCTTTTCCATCAGTAGTAACATTAATTTTATTTCCTGGTTTGACTTTACCAAAACCAGTGATTACCTCCACTTTATTCTTTTTCAATAAGTAAGCAATGCCATTACTCATTCCATCCGCAACATCACGACTTCTTTTAATAATTGAAGGAAAATCAACATTCGCATCTTTTACCGTAATTCCGTAATCTTGGGCATGATTAATATATTCAAAGACTTGTGCTGATTTTAAAAGTGCTTTAGTAGGAATACATCCCCAGTTTAAACAAACTCCTCCTAAACTATCTTTTTCAACAACTGCTACTTTCAAACCTAATTGTGATGCGCGAATAGCCGCTACATATCCTCCAGGACCACTTCCTAATACTATTACATCATAGTTCATTTCACTATTTTTTAAAATTCTTATTTAAAAATACAATATTAGATAAAACATCTTGAACTAAGATATTGTTCATACATCTTTTTTCACAACCACAAGAGTTTCCAACATAGAAAATGTAACTAGTAATAGTTTTAATAATTCCGTTAATAACACTATAGTTATAATATGTCTGTATCATTCCCTCTAAGAGCAAGAACCCCTTAAAATTTGTAAGTTTGCATCTTAATTTCTTACAATGATAGATTATACTATAAGCTATAGCAATCCTCACAGACATTTTGTAGATTTCGAACTTTCTACAACAACGAATGGCGCAGAAAAAATACAGTTTCAACTTGCTGCGTGGAGACCAGGAAGATATGAACTAGCTAATTTTGCTCAGAACATACAAAAATGGGCTGCCTTTGATGATAATAATAATCCATTAGCATTTAAGAAAATTACGAAAGATTTATGGGAAGTAAATACTGCAGGAGTAAAGGGAATTACAATTGTCTATAATTTTTATGCCAATCAGATGGATGCCGGAGCGTGTTATTTGGATGAGAATCAACTCTATTTAAATCCTGTACATTGTATGCTTTACATAATTGACAGAATGGAGGAGGAATATCAGTTAAATATGGTAATTCCTCAGAATTACAAGATTGCTTCTTCAATGAAAAAAGATGGGAATATTCTTTCTGTGAAAGGATATGATTTGCTTGCAGAATCTCCTATTATTTGCTCAGATTCTCTTCAATATGGCTCTTATAATATTGAAGAAATCACATTTCATTTATGGTTTCAAGGAGAGTGTAAGCCAGACTGGAAAAAGTTAAAGACTGATTTTATTGCTTTTACAAAAAGTCAGATAAAACATTTTGGCAGTTTCCCTGTTAATGAGTATCATTACTTTTTTCAAATAACTCCTTACAAAAGTTACCATGGAGTAGAACACACTAAAAATACCGTTTTACTGTTAGGTCCTGGAGACCAAATAATGGATAAAAGATATAAGGACTTATTGGGTGTTTGTTCGCATGAACTCTACCATACTTGGAATATAAAAGCAATCCGCCCAAAAGAAATGTTCCCTTATAATTATACTAAGGAAAATTACTTTAAAACTGGTTTTGTCGCAGAAGGAGTCACCACTTATATGGGGAATATGATGCTTTATAACTCTGGAGTTTTTACTTGGGAAGAATTTATACAAACTCAAAACCAGAACTTGGAACGACACCTTACTAATTATGGAAGATATAATTTATCAGTTGCAGATAGTGGTTTTGATAATTGGTTAGATGGCTATAAATTAGGGGCTCCTGATAGAAAAACTTCCATTTATCCAGATGCGGCACTTTGTATGCTAATGATTGATTTAGAAATTATAAGAAATTCAGAAGGGAAAGCAAGCTTACATTCTGTCATGAAAGAGCTCTATGAAGATTTTGGTCTTAAAGAAACAGGTTATTCTGAAGATGATTTCAGAAATATTTGCGTAAAATTTGGAGGATTGAGAGTTGCTGAAATTTTTGAAAATCATATTTATGGAACTGAAGATTACATTCCTACACTTAAAATAGCTTTTAAAACTGTAGCCATTGAATTAAACGAAAAGAAAAACCCTGATCTTGCAGCACAGTATTTTGGTTTTATTGCAATAAAAAAGGATAAAAAAATCATAATTAAAAAAGTAGAGCCAAATTCAATAACTGATAAAAATGGAATAGCTCCTGAAAATGAGATTACAAGAGTAAATGGCAAAGAAATAGAAGGGGAGTTAGCGGAAATATTAAAAAAATGTAAAAAGGAAGTTGCATTTACTATAAAAAAGAAATTCTCAGAAAAAACAATATCTTTAGCTATTGGAAATTATTATCAGTTATTAGAAATTACAAAATCTAAAAACGCAACAGAAGAACAATTAATTTTAAGAAAAGTGTGGTCTAATTAAGATGAAAAGAACTATTTATATATTATTTTTTCTACAATTCATTATGCAAATTAGTTATGCGCAATGCAATGGTGCAATAGATTTATGCGCAAAGCAATATAATGATGTGGCCTATTTAACAACTCATAATGCTTTCAATTCAGATGAAGATGGATTGCTATTTCCTAATCAAACTTATAATATTACATCTCAACTAAATGATGGAGTTAGAGGTTTGATGATTGATGTATATGATTACTTTGGGACTCCAACAGCATACCACTCCATATTTGCTCTTGGGACAATTCCATTGTCTAATATATTTAATAACATAAACACTTTTCTAGATAATCATCCAAATGAAATTGTAACAATTATACTAGAATGTTATGTAACAGCTAATGATATAGAAGATGAAATTAACCAATCAGGATTAAATAATTATTTATACACACATAATAATAGTATAGGGTGGCCTACACTACAAAATATGATTGACAATAACAATAGGCTAGTTATTTTTACTGATGTTGATGATGCAAGCAATGACCAATTATGGTATCATTATGTATGGGACTATGCAGTAGAAACACATTATAGTGTGAATACTATCAATGAGTTTACATGTGATTTTAACAGAGGAGATCCTTTAAATGATTTATTTATCTTCAATCATTTTGTTACTGATGCCAATTTAGGATATGGGCTTTATAATGAATCTAATGATGTGAATGCAAATCCATTTTTTATTACTAGGGCTCTAGATTGTCAAACCCAAACTAATAAATTTCCTAATTTTGTAACAATTGATTATTATGAATTAGGTGATGGATTAGCTGTAGTTGATCAGCTTAATGCTACCACTTCCTCTTCAGCTATTAATATAACTGAGCAGAATCCTAAAAGACAGCTTTTAACTATCAAAGATTTGCTTGGGAAAAAAACTGAGGTGAAAAGTAACTCTATACTTTTTTATCTTTATGATGATGGAAGTGTAGAAACCAGAATCATAATTAAACATGACTGATAATGAAATACATTAATCTAAAAGATAAAAGCTTCGAAGTGTCTATTGCGGATACTGAAATTACAGCAATAGTACATACTATTGCAAATGACATAAATAAAACAAGAATAAAAGACCCTCTTTTTATTGCTGTCATGAATGGAGCATTTTTGTTTGCAGCCGATGTAATGAGAAAAATTACTATGCCAAATGCGGAGATTTCTTTTATAAAATTATCATCTTACTCAGGGACAACAACAACTGGTGAGGTAAACGAATTAATTGGTATTAGTGAAGATATAAGTGGCAGGAATATAATTGTTTTAGAAGATATAATTGATACAGGCATTACATTAGAGAAAATAATAGCATTGCTTAAAAAAGAAAATGTTAAATCTATCAAGATAGCTACATTACTATTTAAGCCAGAAGCTTACACAAAAGAGATTCATATCGACTTTATTGGGAAATCAATCCCTAATGATTTTGTTGTTGGTTATGGATTAGATTATGAAGAAATTGGTCGTAATTTACCACATATTTATAAACTTAAAAAATAGCACATGTTAAACATAGTTTTATTTGGTCCTCCAGGTGCAGGAAAAGGAACGCAATCCAACCTATTAATCGATAAATATAATTTAATCCATTTATCAACAGGTGATATTTTAAGATCAGAAATTACAGAAGGAACAAAATTGGGACTTGAAGCAAAAACGCTAATGGATCGAGGCGACTTAGTTCCTGATGAAGTTGTAATTGGAATGATTTCATCAAAATTAGATAATCACGCAAATGCAAATGGATTTATCTTTGATGGGTTCCCAAGAACATCAGCTCAAGCTACTGCTTTAGATGTTCTTTTAGAAGGAAAAAGAACTTCAATATCGGCTATGCTTTCCTTAAAAGTAGCAGATGATGAACTCATAAGAAGATTGCTTGAACGAGGAAAGGACTCTGGAAGAGAAGATGATAAAAACGAAAGTATTATTGCGAACAGAATTAATGAATATAACAAGAAAACAGCTCCCTTAAAAGAATTTTACCTAGCTCAAAATAAACTTTCAGAAATTGAAGGTATAGGAAGTGTTTCTGAAATTGCAAATAAACTAAATTCTGTAATTGACACCCTTTAAATGAGAGTTAAAAATTCCAATTTTGTCGATTATGTAAAAATCTTTTGCCGCTCTGGTAAAGGTGGTGCAGGTTCAGCTCACTTTAGAAGAGATAAAACTACTGCTAAAGGTGGGCCTGATGGTGGAGATGGCGGGCATGGTGGAAGTATTGCTATAAAAGGAAATAAACAAATGTGGACCCTACTCCACTTAAGATATCAAAAACATATTTTTGCAGAACATGGCGGATGGGGAGGCGAAAGCAATAGCTCTGGAAAAGACGGTATAAATAGCTATATTGATGTTCCTTTAGGAACTATTGCAAAAGATGCAGAAACTGGAAAAGTACTATTTGAAGTCACAGAAGATGGAGAAGAGTTTACTCTAGTAAAAGGCGGAATGGGAGGAAAAGGAAACTCACATTTTAAATCACCTACTAATCAATCTCCAAGATACGCACAGCCTGGTGGAGATGTAGTAGAAGGTTGGTTTGTTTTAGAATTAAAAATCCTAGCCGACATTGGTTTAGTTGGATTTCCTAATGCTGGGAAATCTACTTTACTTTCGGTTGTTTCAGCAGCAAAACCAGAGATTGCAAACTATCCATTCACTACGTTAGTACCGAATTTAGGCATTGTTTCTTATCGTGATCATAAATCCTTTATCATGGCGGATATTCCTGGAATTATTGAAGGGGCAGCTGAAGGAAAAGGATTAGGATTACGATTTTTACGCCATATTGAAAGAAACTCCACGCTGCTTTTCATGGTCCCTGCAGATGCAGATGACATTACTAAAGAATATAAAATTCTTTTACGAGAACTGAAAAAATACAATCCAGAATTATTAGACAAAGACAGAATTTTAGCAATTAGCAAATCTGACATGTTGGATGAAGAACTAAAACAAGAGATTAGCAAAGAACTTCCTAAGGATATACCTTCTCTTTTCATATCCTCAGTTGCCCAACAAGGACTTTCAGAATTAAAAGATTTAATCTGGGAAAAACTTAATCAGTAATGGAGAATCTGCAAAAAATAGATGAATATCTTTTTAGATTAATCAATTCAACAGGCTGGGAAAAGATGGATGAAGTGATGATATTAATTTCGTCAAAATGGTTCTGGATTCCACTGTATATTTTTATACTTTACAAACTCTACGAAACATTCTCAAATGAATTTCTAAAAATCTTATTCCCTTTAGGATTATTAATCTTTCTTGCAGATTTTGGTTCAGTTCAATTATTTAAAGAAGTTTTTCAAAGAGCAAGACCATGCTATTTCTTAGAAGGGATTAGAGTTGTTGATGGTTGTGGTAGCCAATTTGGATTTATCTCCTCACATGCAGCAAACTCTTTTGCGCTTGCCTTTTTTGTTTCTCTTTTACTCAAACGTTATTGGTGGTTTGTTAATTTGTTTTCTTGGGCAGTTCTAATTGGCTTTAGCAGGATATATTTAGGAGTCCATTATCCTTTTGATATTTTGGGAGGTATG
>JAYZYW010000036.1:0-22947 GCA_036139835.1 Bacteroidota bacterium | reverse complement strand
CTTAACCTTAATTATGGAAATATGAAGAATAGTTATTTTGGATTTCCTGATTACAGTGAGAAAAAAGATTTTCATATCAAATGGGCTCACAAACAGGATCAAAAGGCAAACCCATCATTAACTTTTTCAGCAAATGTAGAGGCTGGGAGTAGCACTTATCACAGAAATAACTCTTATAACGATAATGATTATCTAAAAAATACCATGGCATCAAATATTAACTTATCAAAATCATGGAGTGATGGCTTTTTCAATAATCTAAACTTGAGCTTAAGACATAGTCAAAATACATCAAACAACAATATAAATCTAACTCTCCCCGACATTTCACTTAACTCAAAAAGGGTTTACCCATTTAAATTAATAGGGAATTCAGCAAAAACACAGTGGTACGATAAAATTTCGATTAAATATGGAATGAATACTAAAAATACCATCTCTACCACTGATTCATTGTTATTCACAAGAAATTCTCTTTCAAAATTTAGAAATGGAATGAATCATAATATCCCGATCAGCACATCAATAAATGTTTTAAAATATTTCCAATTAACCCCAAGCTTCAATCTTACAGAAAGATGGTACTTAAATCAAATTAAGAAAACTTGGAATCAAAATGATTCCTCATTAATAACTGATACAATACATAGATTTACTAGAGGGCATGACTATAATTTCTCAGCAGGGTTAAACACAAAAATATATGGCTTATTAAAATTTAAGAAAAATAAAATTGCTGGAATAAGACATGTAATTACTCCTAGCATCTCCTTTAGATATGATCCTGATTTTTCAGATAAAAAATATGGTTACTACAAAACTGTACAAACAAATACAAATGGAGAAATGCAAACCTATTCCATAATGAATAATGGAATTTATGGCAGTCCATCAAACAGAAAAAGTGGTAATATTAATTTTAGTTTAGGGAATATCCTAGATATGAAAATTAGAAATGAAGAAGATACTGTAGAGACTTTTAAAAAAATTAAATTAATTGAAAGTCTTGGGATAGGTAGTTCTTATAATATTTTCTCTGACTCATTAAATTTTAGCAATATCAAGTTAAACCTCCGAACAAGATTGTTTGATATATTTGACATCACTTTTTCAAGTGATTACGACCCCTATGTTACAAATGCAGATAGGATAGACAGAATAAATCAATTTGAGTTTTCTACAAATAAAAGACTTGCAAGATTAAAATCATTTACAACTTCAGTTGGCTTAAGTATAAATGATAAAACCTTTAGTTCTAAAAAAGATAAAACTCAGAATGTAAAAGAAGAGGATAAAGAAAATAGAAATTTCTATACTATCCCATGGAATGTAAGTGCGAATTATTCATTAACATATAATAAAGAGCATGATATTGCTGCTTTTGCAGACACTACACAATCCTTAACATTCTCAGGAAATCTAAAGATTACAAAGAATTGGAAAATTGGATTTCGATCCGGTTATGATTTTGATGAAAAAGAACTAACTTATTCATCATTGGATATTTATAGAGATTTACATTGTTGGGAAATGCTTTTCCACTGGATACCTTTAGGCTATCATCAAAGTTACACCCTAACAATCCGAGTAAAAGCTGCAGCATTAAGAGACTTGAAATACGAAAAGAAAAAAGATTGGTTTACACCAGAATATAATTAATTAAAAAGCCAATTCTCAATTAACTTCAAGCCATGTTTTGTTAAAATTGATTCAGGATGAAATTGCACTCCTTTAATGTCATGTGTCTTGTGTTGTATTGACATTATTAACCCATTTTTATTCACAGAAGTTATTTCCAAGTCTGAAGCAAACCATTTATCCGAAACTACCCATGAATGATAATGTCCTATCTGGAAAGAAATAGGTATATTTTTATATAAACTACAATTATTTAAATGGTTAATCTCAGAGGTTATTCCATGCATTACATCAAGAAGGTTATACAATTTTCCACCATAAAACTCAGCAATTACTTGTTGCCCTAAACAAATACCCAAAATTGATTTAGAACTCTCATATTTACTAAGAATATCATTTAAAATTGGATATTCTTTTGGCAACCCTGGCCCTGGTGAAAATAAGATTTTATCATACTCAGCAACTTTATGAAGCTGTAATCTGTTACATCTAACAACATCAACATCATCACAAAACTGATTAATATAATGCTTTAAATTATAAGTAAACGAATCCTTATTATCTACAATTAAAACTTTCAATTATATTTCTGGTTTTAAAAAAAATTGTTTCAACTTTTGCAAAGGTTTCTTGAATCTTACAAACATTGGTTTATTTAACTGATTTTTAGTCCAAGCTAAGCTATCCTCCTTATTTGCCTTTATTCTATTCCAGAAAGATTTGTTACTTTCACCTCCCATTCTCATTTTCACCATAATCTCAGGGAGATACACAACCTTCAATCTATATTTATGTAATAAACGCAATATCATCTCATAGTCAGCTGCAGTTTTAAGATCTGTATTATAAAGCCCATATTTCTCATAAACATTTTTTTTAACGAAAAATGTTGGGTGTGGCAACATCCACCCCTTATCTAATTTCGATACACTAAATTCTCCTGATTTCCAATACCTAACAACTTGCCTTCCATCAGATTTATTTACATATACTAAATCTCCATAAAGGCAATCACAATCTGATACACTAAACATCTTAGCTACTTTTGACAACACATTATTATTTGGATAAAAATCATCTGAATTTAAGATTCCTATAATATCACCCGTTGCCATTTTAATACCCTTATTCATTGCATCATAAATTCCCTCATCATTCTCAGAAATAAAATAATTGATCTTATCTTGACAATAATTCAATACTTTTAGAGTCCAATCAGTTGATGCTCCATCAATTACAATATATTCAACATTAGGATAATCTTGTGAGCTTACACTCTCAATAGTATGTTTTATTGTGCTCTGACTATTACAACAAACTGTAATTATTGATATTTTAGGATTTTTAATCATTCTTTTGTATAATAAAAACATGGCAATTTCCTGAAGTTCTTGCATAGTCAATTACATTGCAATTATTGGCATTACACCAAATATTAACATCACTTTTAGACTGAAAAGTTGCAACTGGAGTAATAAAATAATCATAAAAAATATTACGTGTTTCTGTTTTAGAAAGTTTTTGTTTCTTAAACATCTTATACATTAAATAATGTGCCCTAATAAACACACTTTCAAGAATATAATTTCCTAATTTTACTTTATTTATCACTCTAAATAAACCACCTATTACATAATAAACAAATGGGTAGTATCTAAATTTCTTATATACTGCTAAATAAAGTTTTCCTCCTGATTTTAAAATCCGAACACATTCTGAAAAAGCCTTCACAGTATCACCTGTATGATGACAAACACCATCACTTACAACTATATCTGCAATTTCCGAATTAAGAGGAATGTCTAAATTATCACCTTGCTTTAACTCAAGCTTATCACTTTTTACAAAATTTTTTGCAAAAGCTAAAGATTCTCTGCTTAAATCTACCCCAATTAGCCTTGCGGCAAAATCAGAAGCATATACAAGATTTCTACCGCAACCACAACCAATATCACAGAATACCTTTCCTAAATTTTGCTCCATCAACTCTTTTAAGAGAGGATTCATATTAGCAATTATTTCATCTTTAGAAGAATACCCATACTCGAAAGGAGTAGCATCATAAAATGTTAATTCTGACATTATCTTTCAATAATTATATTTTCCATTACCAGCATATCCATTCTTGTTCTTAAAAAGCAATCTAATGCTTCCTTAGGCTTATTTACAATAGGTTCATTCTCATTAAATGAAGTGTTTAACAAAATTGGTGTGCCAGTTTTTTCAGCAAATTTAGAGATTAATTTATAATATCTTGGTGACACATCCTTATCAACTGACTGCAACCTACCTGTACCATCAATATGAGTTACTGCAGGAATCTCTTCATATTTTTCTTTCTTAATGTCAAAAACCTTCTCCATAAAAGGGACAACATCATGTTGCACAAAATATTCTGAAACAGCTTCTTTTAATATTGAAGGAGCAAATGGCCTAAAGCGCTCTCTCCTTTTAATTTTTTCATTTAGCAAATCTTTTGCATCCTTTCTTCTGGGATCAACAAGAATAGATCTATGCCCTAATGCTCTAGGCCCAAATTCAGCCCTTCCCTGAAACCATCCTACTACACCTCCATTTGCCAACTTTTCTGAAACTCTTTCAAACAAATCATCATCAGATAAAATAGTATATTTAACACCGGTTTTATCTAAATCCTCTATAATTTCTTCATGATTAAACTTAATTCCAAAATAAGCGGAGTTCATCTCTAGCATTCTGTCATTTCCTAATAGCTGATTATAAAGATATAATGCGGAACCTATTGCAGTTCCAGCATCATGTCCTGCTGAAGGAATATAAATATTCTTAAATGGAGTATTCTCTAAAATTCTACCATTTACTACTGAATTCTGAGCTACTCCTCCAGTAATGCAAATATTTTCACAGTCTGTTTCTTTCTGTAAATGATTTAGCATATGAAAAATAACGTTTTCAGTAAGTTTTTGAGCAGAAGTCGCTAAATCAATATGCCATTGCTCCAACTTATTCCCTTTTACTCTTAATTTCCCAAATAAATCTTCCCAATCTTTAGTGAATAATGACTCAATAATAGGGGAGCCTCCTTCCCAATCCATTGCAACTCCTTCTTTAAAATGCTTAAAATACTTCTTTTTTAGCTTAAAAAACCCATCATCCGTTACCTCAAGTATTGCCTCTAACTCTTTTAAATATTTTGGTTCCCCATAAGGAGCAAGACCCATAACTTTATACTCATCACCATAATTAGGAAAACCTAAAAATTGGGTTACAGCTGTATAAAAAATACCTAAAGAATGAGGATAAGACACTTCTTTTAAAACTTTAAACTTGTTTCCATCACCAACCGCAGTCATAGTAGAAGTAAAATCTCCAAAACCATCAATTGATAAAATAGCAGATTTCTTAAAGGAAGATGCAAAAAAAGATGATGCAATATGACTTCTGTGATGTTCAATATTATGAACTTTTGCCTTAATAGCAGATAGAGGAAGTTGAAATAGATTTGCCAACTCCTCTTTTACTAAACTCACTTTTTTAAAATTTTTTAATCTATCCCAAATTGCGGAAATACTCATTGAATATCTTAAAGCATATAGTATTTTCTTGTATAAATTAGTTTTAGGATTTCTTGAAATTGTAATACAATCTACTTGTTCAATAGTGATGCCTTCATCTTCCAAACAAAATTTTATTGCCTCCGAAGGGAATCCAGCCCAATGCTTAATACGCCTAATACGCTCTTCCTCAGTTGCACAAACTACTATTCCATCCTTAAGCAAGCAAGCTGAAGAATCTCCATGATATGCATTAATTCCTAGGATATACATCTATTTCTTAATATTATCTAAAAAATTCTCTGTAATTATGCTCCAATCATAATTAAATTTAACATAATTTTTAATCACTTTACTATCATAGTTTTCATTTGTGATTTTTAAAAAAGCATTACAAAAACTATTCTTTTCATTATTGACCAAAATACCACATTTATTTAATTCTAAATTTCTCCAAGGTGTTTTATTTGATAACACTATTGGTTTGCCACATGATAGCGCCTCAGCTATAACAATACCAAAACTCTCAAACTCGGATGCCAAAGTAAAATAATCGCAATTATTTAAAATTATGTTTTTATCTTCAAAACCTATAGCACCAATCAAAAAAACAGAATCTTGTAATTTTAATTCAATAATTTGCTGTTTTAATTCTTCTTCTACCCCATCATTATCTCCAGCAATAATTAATTTGGCATTTTTATCTTCTTTAATAAAAAGCGAAAAAGCATCAATTAGAACATCAAAAGCTTTAATTGCATGCAATCTTCCCATGGAAAAGAAAATATTTGAAATATGATTAAATTGAGTATTTGTATACTTTTCTAACAACACATCTTTTGCATATTCTTTAAACTCTTGAAAAGATGCAAAATCTACTCCATCATTAATTATCTCAACTCTAGCATTTGGCAATCTTCTTTTAATATCATTTTCTTCTAAATAAGAAGATGCGTGCCAGTTAATAAATTTACAAAACGGTTTTATAAATAACTTCAACCAAAGTGCTTTTATCAATGGCAATTTGTTTGATAATGTAAATGAAGAGAAGCTCCCTCTTGGGCAAATAACAATCTCTTTACCCTGCATTATACTAAATAATAAAGATAGCAAAACAGTATAATGAAATAAATACTGAATATAAATCACATCTGCTTGTTTTATATCAGACCAAATACCAAAAAGAAATGCTAATGAACATCTGTTTATGAGTTGCTCATGATAATACTTTACAAAAAGCTTTTCCTCTTGTTGAATAAATTTATTTGCTTGCACCTGTAATCTAGAATTTCCATTTGCATTAGTAGTAGAAATATACATCTCAACATCTTTTTCAGCTAATTTTTTTGATAAATCCCATGTAGCAGAAATCGGGCCACCATAAAAAGTTGCAGGATAGAAAGAAGATGACACTAAACAAATTCTCATCTCTTAAAATGTTTAAATTTATACCAAAATGCTAAAATATGATCTCCGCCCCTTAGTATTGCTTTAAATTCTTTTTCTCTAGCAAATTGCACCAAACTTCTTCTAACAACATTATCTCCAAACTTCTCAGAAAAAAAACCTGGCAATGATGAATATTGTTTTTTATAACCAACTGTCTTTGCAATAGAAATCGTTTTTTTATTAAATTTTCCTTCAGGATAACAAATTGAATCTACCTGAGCACCAAGTAAATTTTCAAGAATTTTTTTTGATTCTTTTAGTTCTTTTTCTATTTCATTTTTATCAAGTTGATTTAAAATTCTATGTGTATTTGTGTGTGAAGAGATTTTAATTATATCTGATTTATTAAGTTCCAATAATTGCTTTTCATTAATGTAATTTTCTCTGTTTAAGCAAGAAGATATAACAAATAAATGAATAGGTATATTTTGCTCCTTTAGAAACTCAATATTTTCATACAACCCTAAAAAAGCATCATCAAAACAAATCTCAATCTGTCCATTATCGTTTGTTACCTCAGACACTATTTCATAGCCAGTTTCATTAATAATCTGAATATGTTTCTTAAATAATTCAATAGAAGTTGACATGTCAGTATATTTCTTACTAGCATGAATGTCATGATAAAAAATCACCTTACTCCTTTTGTTAAAATAAAACAAAGCAGAGACTCTAATTAGCGCAATCCTAATAAATATGCTTAAGACCATTGCTCTACTTTTTTAATTGCATCTTTCAAACATTTATTATACAAATCATAATTCCAATAACTTCTCATTAAATTAGATGCATTTCTCGAAAATTCCATTAACAAATCATAATCATTATACAATTCCAACATCTTATCACCAAACTCCTCCATGTTTAATACCACCATTCCAGTACTCTTACCATTAATCAAATCATAGTTTGCTCCTACTGCTTTGTGAGTAATGACTGGTAATGCGGCTGACATAGCCTCATTTATAACTAAGCCCCATGCTTCTAATGATGAAGGAAAAACAAAAACAGAAGAGTTATGATATAATTGTATAAGTTCTTGACCAAACACACTTCCTTCAAATTCAATCTGTGGATGTCGGTATTTTATCTGAAACTTCAAAAGGTTCTCCCCACCACCAACAATGATTAATTTAACATTCTTACCTGAGAAAGAATGAATAAATTTTTCACAAAGCATATCTACATTCTTAGTGTCAAGTAATCTTCCAACAAAAAGGAAAGTGAATATCTCTGGAAATTTTTTTATCTCTTGATAATATTTTTGATTATCCACCATCATTGGCATCAAAAATATTCTATTTTCTTTCATTCCATAATTCCTAAATAACTCTTTATGATAATTACTCCCTCCTGCAAATCCTAACACATATTTATTTCTGAAAATTATAGATAAGTAAAGCCATTTTACAAAGCGTTTTAATGAATTATTTGGAATGCTCAATTGAGTATCTGATTCAGCAGCAATATACCTTTTCTTACATAATAACACATTCAAAATAAAAGTTATAATAAAAGGATAATTATTATACCCATTTACAATAATAAGATCATTATTCTTATAAGTAGCAATTAGAAATTTCAACTTAGAAATAAAAGATAACCCATCTAAAAATATCTTACTTGAGTTACTCTCTGATTTAGCTAAGGTATTCGAATTAATAAAACAATAACCAATTTTATTTTTAAGATAGATATTTCTTGCTAAATCAAGCGTATATGAAGCAGGTTCAACAAAATAACAAAATACTTTCATCTTTTGAATTTTCTATAAAATTGTTTAATGCTTTTTTTAGTACGCTGCGACATTTGAAACAAAACCTTTTCAAGCATATTTTCAAAAATATTTAGTTCAAAAAGTCCAAAAACTTCTGGCTGATAATTTTGAACTTTATAATCATATGCACCTCTGCCAAAATTAAAAGTTGCATCAGAATTTTCAGTAATATTCTTAATAAATAATGTGTTGTGATACAAATTTATCATTTTTTGATCATCAAATAAATCTACCCAAAATGAATACCTGTTTTCATTATTAAAAATCAATGAGATCCCAGAAATATTATCTTTAATCTTAATGACACTTACAATTAACAACCCTGAATTATACAATTGTTCAGCCAACAATAAAAAATGATTATCCAAAAAGCTATGTTTTCTATTCCCTTTCTCAATCATTATATTTCTTAAATCTAATATTTCTTTCTTTGGAAACACTTTAGATTTGTTATTAAAAAGTAAATGTTCTGATGAAAATTTTTTTAAAATTCTCATTAGTCTTCTTTTTTGCCTATAAACAAAATGAGTGAAATTTGATGGAAAACTATCCGTCTTTGACAACGATAAAACTAAAAAATTTACACTAGCATGAACATTTAAATGGGCTATTCCCTTCAACTTTTTTATCACTCTGGCATCTTGTGTTAAATTCTTTAACTTTAATTTCCCTATTTGATTATTTGCAATCAGATGTTCTTTAATAAGAGAGCTGTCAGTTTCGGATAATATATCACAAAAATCAGCATGCGTATCATTAATAAATCTTAGTTGATTATTTATTAACTCTAAAGGCCAAAGTTCTTTAATTTTTTCATCTGAAAAAAGACATATGACAAAAGGTGAAGATGCTTTAAATAAGGAATTATAACAATATACAAAAGATTGAAACACCGAATATTTTCTCTTAGCAAATAATAAGTCCCAAGATTCTTTAATAGCTAAAATGTCCATTTTATTTGTGTAAATCTTAATCTTCATTTTCTTGTTTAAATTTTGAAAATGATAAAAATGCTAATGAAAACCAAAACAGAACGGTGTGAAATTCATTAATTCCAGTCATCAAAGTTTCGTATACTGAGGCAAAAAGAGCGTAAGTTATTAAAAATAAGTAAGTTTTTTCAATATCAAGAGATTTTCTAAAGCAGTTTACTACTTGAAAACTTTTCTTAAATATTATAAACAAAATTACAGACCCAAATATAATTCCATATTGAGTAAGAATAGCCAAATATCCATTATGAGCAGATATAATATGGCCCCTTAAATGATACGGAATGAGTTTAGGATTAATATATGCATATTTATCTAATCCAAAACCAACAAAAGGTTTCTGTAAAATAGTTTCATAGGCATATTGATATTGAAATAATCTGTCATTAAATAAGCTTTGGGATGCAATACGATTTATGCTTGTATCAAGCTGAAAATTTATTATTATAAAGTAACCCAAACAAGCTAAAAAAGCATATAATACATTACGATTAGAAAAACCATACTTAAATAAAAAAACTAAAACAATAGCTATCAATACACCCCTGGAGCCAGTACTTAAAGAAACTACTAGCAAAACAAATACTAAAAAGGTGTCAAATCTTGTTCTTTGTGTATTATTTAAAAATAAAACTCCAAATGCTATAGTAGTAAATGAAGAAAGCATATTAGGATTCCAAACAATACCACTGTATCTCCCAGAAAATATATTCGGATTGAAAATCAACCCAACAAATACAACAAATACAATAAATAAAGCTAAATGATACAAAAAATTTGTTTTGTAGTACTCATAATGAAAATAAATAGATAGCGATATCATTGAAAACACCATTCCTCTAGCTAGTAAATACTCTAATGCCTCTCTATCAGTAAATGAATGAAATACAATAAAGTAAAATAGATTTAAGAGGTTTAGTATTAAAAAAAAAGAAAATGCTTTATGAAAAAGGATGTTTTTTATCTGCTGTGGATTAATCAATAACACTATAAGATACACAAACATTAATGTTAGAAAGAACTGATTCCCAAAAGATCGAGTGCTTTCTATTGACAATAATACTGTATTAAATAAAAACAGAACTACTCCATATTTAAAAAGCCATTTTACCATATCAATTCTTTAATTAAATTTTTGATTGGTTTCAACATTAATAAAAAATATGACAAATACACCCCTAGTGGTATTAAAATAAAATGAATTAACTCAAAAACATACTCCTGAGTTATAGCAAAATACATACCAATAATAGTTAATGCAAAAAGCTTTAATAAATCCGAAGAAAATGGAGAAATATTTAGATTCCTCTTGATGTAAATTAATTGTGAAATATTTATAAATAATGTAAAAATAACATATAGTGATACAATAGCAATCATTTCATATTTTCTCACTAAAACAAAAGCTAACACAGTAATTAAAATGACTTGGATAGTTTGTAACTTCAACTCCTTTTTTTCCAACCCAGCCATTATCATAAAAGTGCCTGAGCTACCTGCAGCTAATGACAATCTTCTTCCTACAAGTAAGAAGAATAAATAGTTTTTATAGTTTAGCATATCCGTAGTATAAAGTGCTAAAATTTCATCAGCAAAAATTACTATTATCACCGCTAAAGGAATAGTTAATACATTTATAAAAAATGTAGTTTTTTTATACAATTCGTTTAACTCTGAAATTTTATTTTCATGATATAATTTGGAAATTGCAGGAGCAAATACTTTATTTAAATTTATCATTAAAAATGCCGTTAAACCTGTTAAGGTTAATAAAATATTATACGCTGCTATATCTATAGTAGATAATGTAAAAGTAATAACGAGACTCAATACATATCCTGAAAGGAATGTAATGATTGAATTATAAAACATCTTCTTACCATAAGCTATCATTTTAGTGTCATTAGTTACTTCTTTAGCTTCTGATCTAATAAATACTGAAAACTCATTCTTATTAAATAAATACAATAAGATGGATAACACCAAAATCTGAGTAAATACTTCAATCAATATAAAATGTAAAATCTCATCCGTAAATTGGAAGATTATGAATGTTAATATTGCCCTTAATGTAACAGTAATAAAAGTGCCATACAGCACTATTTCTTTAATCTTTAAAATAGAACGATATAATGACACAACAACCCCAAATAACATGCTTATTGGCACATGTATACACATAACAAACAAAATCCAGTTCAATCCAGAAACATCATTATAAATATACTGATTAATTAAATCAGATGATAAATATACAACACCAAGAAAAGTACTTCCAACTACAACTGCATATTTTAAAAAAACATTTGCAATTCGGCTTGCTTTGTCTTTATTGTTCTCAATAAAGATGGGGATAAATTTTATAATTACAAAAGGGATTCCAATAGATAAAATTGTTTCTGAAAAAGAACTAAATGTTTGAGCAATGACATACTTCCCCCATGCCTCTAAACCAACAATATCTATAAGATAAATTTTAACAAAGAAGCCAATGGCAAACCCAAAAACTGCTCCTAATACCCCCCAATTTGCTTGTCTAATTATTAATTTCAGCATTCTTATTAAAACTATATTCAAAGATATTAATATCTTTTAGATAAATCTGATGAACTTTCTCAATCATTTTAGATAGCCATATCTTTAAGCTACTTATTATTAAGTTAAGCAAAGAAACTAAAATGCTTAATGCCAGATAGAAAAATATTTAGTAAAATTGTAGATATTTTAAAAAGGAGTATACTTATTATTTATTGTTTGATTTAAAATATCTCCTCCAATTAAATATAAACTTTTATCTGCAACTGTTTTTATCTCAGGGTTCTTTCTTTTAATATTTTTTGATATTTTATTTATCCAATCTTCTGTGTAATCTAACTCTAAGAAATTAAAAATATCTTTAATAATTTCAGCAGGAGAATCTATAAAGTCTTTATACGAAAGATGTTTCAATCTACCCCTATCTATACTCTTAAAGAAATGATCGCTCTGATCAATTGATAGTTTCCATTCCCATATTCCCTTATTTTGATCACTATTCTCTATATTATAACTCTTTAAAAGATCCTGATTTCTAACCCAATCTCCTTTTTGTATTGATTTTTCAATTGACGCACTTACTTCCAAGCCGTTTCTAGTTAAATAAATATACCTAGCATTTGGGAAACTCTTTTCCAAAAATCTTAATCTGAAATTATTAATTGGAAGTTTTTCTAAAAGAATCTTAGCATTTCCTAAAACTTGTTCTCTAAATAAAAGGCGATGTAATACATGGTTTTGTTTAAAGATTATATCTTTTTCATCTGCATAAAGTTTTGAATTTTTATTTTTTTTATTCCAAATATCAAACTCAGGATATGACCTATGCCACAAATCGCGTCTTTCATTTAAATATTTTAATTTAGGATGATGAGAGAGCGTACTCCCAAGAATAGTAGTTCCAGATCTACCACAACCTATGATAAAAACAGGAGAAAAGATATAAGGACTCTTCTTTATGTAAAAGAGAATATTTTTAATAAGTTCTATTACTATGTTATAAAAATATTTGCAAATAGTCTTCATAATTGATAACTCTACAACTTTAGAAGTATTTATTTATAAATTTATACATATTTGGAAATTTTTTTATTACTACAGATTTCATACTAATTTTAGATTTAATATGATCTAAAATATTATCATAATCATAATCTATATCTGTTAAATTAACAAATCTAAACCCCTCTTCTCCCTTAGCAATAAGAAACTGATTGTATGGCAATGCATAAATAGTTGTATTCATTGCTTCTGCAAAATATAGTGCGAATGGAAAAACTAATGTAGGCTCATAGTGAATATTGTGTTGCCAAATTGACGGACAAAAGTCATCTCCTGCAATAAAGCCATTTTGTTTTATCTTCTTCCAAATACTAATAAGATCCACCGATATCCCTTTAAGAGTATGATCGCCGTCAATATATATGAAATCCAAACTGTCATTAGGTATTTCATTAATAACTTCAATTGTTGTTCCTTTTAATATTCTTCTCTTTTGTTTCGCAAAATTAGTTTTCTCTAATGTTTCTTTATAGAAAGTATCAAATATATCTCCTCTATGATTTGCGGGTTTGTTCCAATTTGAAAGATTTTTCCAAGGATCAATCATGATATATTTTTGAATAAAAGCACATTTCGTTAAAATTTTATGTGCAAAATCTCCTTTATAAACACCTAATTCACAAATTGTTTCTAATTTATACAAAGACAAAAAATTAGACCAAATATCATAACGATCTTTTGAGTTATTAATAATGTCAATTAACTTATTCTCTATTGAAATATCTTTCATGTTATTAACTCAAAAAAATTATTAAAACCTATATTCAAAGATATCAATATCTTTTTGATAAACCTGATAAACTTTCTCAATCATTTCTTTAGTATACACCTCTCTATAATCTTTTTTATTACTATAATTATAATGATTCAACTTTATATCCTTTTTTAACTCCTTAGATAGGAGATGAACATCATCTTCTAATTTTTCAAATCTACCAATAAAATCAACAAGAACCCTTCCCTTTTTGTCACATAAATAGTTGTGCTGAGGAATTAAATGAGTGACCTGAAAAATCAGTTTGCTATCTAAACCATTTAAAACAAAATCTTTAAAATTTTTAAATTTTGATAAATGAGTTTCAAAAGCTAATCTGTCATGATGATTCATCCCCCCTTTTTTTAAAAACATATATGTTGAATATAGTCGATCAAAAGGATTTCGAACAAATGTAAAAGAAAAATATTTCTCATTCTTAATATTTAAAGCAATACTATTAAAATAAAAACTCCTATGCCCTTCCAATGTAACATCACCATAAATAGCTTTAAGTAAAGAAACTCCAGCAGTTTTAGGAATATGTATAAAAATAGTTTTTGATGTATAGAACGCATTTAACAAAGTCCCTTTCTTGAAAATCTTTTCTTGCTGAGATCTTGCATATCTCCAAGTACTATATTTTCGCAACAGTTTTTTAATCATTTTTCTCAAATATATCTAATGATAAAAAATCACGTATTGTATTTTTAATATCAAAATTGCTTACTGATTCTAATTTAAATCCATTATTTAAAAAAAACTCTATTTTATTCGCCAAATCTTGAATATTATTTTGTTTTGCAAGCATTTTAGTTTTATCTGGTATTATCTCAGAAACCCCCTGACCATGAATTGCTATATAAGGAGTTTCTGTTGCCCAGCTTTCCATATAGACACAGCCCAAAGCCTCATAATATGAAGGCAACACAAAAAGATCTATCTCATTATAAAAATCATTCAATTTCTCATGAGCAATCTCACTCTCAAAAGAAATATATTTTGACAACTTATTTGCAAATACATATTTTTCGCAAGATTGAAGAGTTGCCCCAGATCCAATCAATCTTAATTTAATACTATTTCCATCTTCTAAGATTCTCTGAACCGATTTTATCAGAGTAATTTGATCTTTTATTTTCCAAAAATTAGCCACACATCCAATTGTAAAAACATCATTCTTTATGGTTTCTTTTTTAAAAAACTTTGACGTATCCACCCCATTATACAAAACAAATTCTCTTTTAGGACTATAGGTTTTATAACTCCTTAATTGTTGTAAAACTAAATTAGAAACTCCTATATTTATGTCAGCATAATTCAGATGTTTAATGGTATGCCTGATTAAACATCTTCTTTGGATATTTCTAATAAATTCATTTCTACCATTCATTAACTGCAAGACATCTAAACCATGATGCTGAATTATTTTTGTGCATTCTAAATCCTCTACAAGATATAAAGATGGATAAGGAACATGAGAATGTGAAAATTTAATACCTTTTATCTCTATTTTCTTTAAAAAAGCCCTAAATCTAATCTTATTTATCCAGTTAAAAACTCCTGGGAAAATGAAAAATGGGAAATCTATTGTCTTAAATATCCTAACAGAAAAACCCTTAAAAAAGTAATCCCTTTCACCTGAAAAAAGAGAAACAACTTTCACTACCTCAATATTAAAGGCAGATTGTTTCCTAATTTCATTTAATTGATCAAAAATATAACTTCCTACAAAACTTTTGTTGCATGGGAAAAATGGAGTAATTACTAAATATACGCTTTTATTTTCCATTGTATAAATCTATAATTACTTTTTCTAAGTCTTTAATAATTATGCCCCAATCAAACTACTTAGCCATTAAAATTTCGCTTTTGAAATTTTTTAACAGCAAATTCTATATGAAGGAAAAAAATATTATAATATCTCTTCAATCCTTTTAGTTTTATCACAGATTAACAAATCATAATCAGGTTTATTACCTATATTTAATTTATGATATTTGCAACCCCATTTATTTAATTGATTCTTTGTAGTCTCTAACCAATTAATGCCAGTCATAGTGCCTCTTGCCGTATAATATGTTATTTCGTGACCTTCTTCATATAACTTGTTAATTTTAGCTATATTTTCTGGCATAGGTAATGCGTCAGGATAATTTCTTTCTCCCTTATAATAACAAATTGTTTCATCTATATCAACATATACTTTCATGCTTTCCTTATCATGCTTAAAAATAAACAACCTTTTAAGTTGTAATTATTTAATTACCCCTTAAGTGATTTGTACTTATTTTAACGTCTCATTATCATCAAAATAATCGCCTTTTTTAGAGTATCCATAATCATAACCGTACCCATATCCATACCCGTACCCATATCCGTATCCATATCCGTATCCGTATCCATAAGCTCCACTCCCCTCCCTTACATCATTAAATATGAGATGCAAATTACCTAGCCTCTGTTTATTATACATATCATTAACATATGACAAAAGACCTTTCTTGGTATAGTTCTGACGCGCAACATAGAGGTTTATATCAGAGTAATTCATTAATGATAAAGCATCAGCTACCAACCCAAGTGGTGGTGTATCTAAGATGATAATGTCATACATCTCTTTTAACTTCTCCATCATACTTGTAAATTTGGCTGTTAATAAAGCGTCAGAAGGGTTCCCAGGTATTGGGCCAGAAACCAGAACATCTAAATTTTCAATCTCAGATTTCAAAATAACTTCGGATAATTTTACATCTGACAACACATGATTTGAGATACCCTCTTGATTCTCAAATCCAAAATCTGCATAAAGTTTAGGTCTTCTTAAATCCGCTCCAATTACTAATGTTTTCTTTCCTGATTTTGCAAATACAATACTTAAATTCTCTGCTATATAAGTTTTGCCCTCTCCACTGACTGATGAAGTAACCAAGTAAACCTTTTTGTCTTGTGAAGGATTAAAAAAGTTTAAATTAGATCTTAATGCTCTAAATCCTTCATATACTGATGATTTAGGACTCTGTTTAGATAATAAATTATGACCGCTATAATTTCTTCCAATTATTCCTAAAATGGGGACTTTAGACAACTTTTCTAAATCAGTTCTTGCTATAATGGTGTCGTTAATTAATTCCGATAACAACATAAAGAGTATTGGGACTAATAAACCAAATAATAAAGCCATTGTATAACTCCTTTTCTTATTAGGAGTAACTGGGTTTTTACGAAAATAAACAGCAGGCTCTAAGATTTTACTATCTGACACATTTGATGATGAAGTGATCTTAGCTTCAGCTCGTTTCTGTAATAAAAAAATATAAATATTCTCACTAATTGCTTGCAATCTTTCTATATTTAAAAGTTCCATCTCTACTTGAGGAATAGCACTTAAAGATTGCTCCATTTTTGTAACCCTGCTTTTATAATCAGTTAATAGTAAATTATTAGCTGATTTACTTGTATTAATTGCTTCTTGAAGATTAAGCACAAGTTGTTTGCTTTGCCTGTTATACTGATTAATTGCAGGATTATTCACCTGACCTCCATCAATCAAAATATTCTTTTTTATTTGGATCTCAACAAGCTTACCAATTAAAGAATTTAAACTTGCATCATTAATTCCAAATGATGTAGGAACTGAAACACCTTCTAGATTTTCACCTTTAACTAAATAGCCAGCAAGATAATCGTAATAGTTATTCAGTGTTTTAGTTTTTGCAAGTTCTGTTTCCAGACTTACAATATTTGTATAAATACTTTGCGCTTTTAAACTTAAATCTGTTATCTGATTATTATTCTTATACTCTTGTATTTGTTGTTCAATTAAAGCTAAAGAATCTCTCATTTCAGTAAGCTGATCATTAATAAATTTCACGGTATTATTTGCAGCCAAATTCTTTTCAGAAATCTCATCTTGGATATAATTCTCAGTTAATTTATTTAAAAATACAACTCCTTTTTTCTCATCCTCTGTTAAAATGGATATATTTATAACCGTAGATTCTCTATCTTCTTGAGTAACGATAATCCTTTTTGTATATGAAAGAGCTAATGATTGAAAATTGTAAAATTTTATAACCGTTATAGGTATATCAGCAACTTTTTCAAATGGGAAGTCAATATTATATTCTACACTAATTTCTACACCATAAAACAAAAACTTCTCATTAAAATTTCTTATTTGTTTTTTTTGAGTCAGCAAATCCAAAAAAACAAAACTATTATCATCAATTACAGAAATCTTTACCTTTTTTCCTTTAAGAGTTTTAGTATCTATACATTTTAAAATAATTGGAGCGTCATAGGTTTCTGTAACTTTTATATTCCCTTCAATAAAATACGCAATATCAAACCTTAAATCCTGCAAGGTTTTATAAATAAGGGGATACGATTTAATCATTAACTCCTTATTTTCCAAACTCTTATTTTTAGAAAACGCTTTTTCATAAAGCAAATCAGATGCTGTTGGTAAGCTATTATCTTCTTTAATTAAGATTGCAGTTTCCGCACTAAAAAGCTCCTTAGAGTATCGATTATAAGCAAATGCTAGAGCAAATGCTAACAACAAACTTATTGCTATTAAAAACCAGTTTTGAATAATTTTAAATAGAAACTGCCTAAAATCTACTATCTCATCTATCTGATTAGCCATACTATTTAGTTTTGGTTAATTAACAGGAATAATGTAACTGCTGAAAGTGAAATTGATACAATATTGGAAAGATTGTTAAAGGCATAAAACTTTTTTCTCAGAGGTGCTACATAAATAATATCATGAGGTTGCAACATAAAATCAGCATTATTTAACACTCCTTTTTTTGTTAAATCGACATAAAAAACTCTATTTACTTCAGCTTCATTTCTAATAATCTTTACTTTTCTTCTATTGCCAAACTGAGTTATGTCATTAGATAAACTCAATGCATAAAGTATATTAACCTCAGGATCAATAATTTTAAAAGTACCTGGCGTATTCACTTCTCCTAAAATAGTGATTTCAAAATTTATAATATTTACTTTCACTACTGGACTTTCAAAGTAGGAAACTGCAATAGTCTCAATAATATTTTCAAGTTCTCTAATAGTAAACCCAGCAGCTTGTACAACCCCCAAAGAAGGTAAATTAAGGACCCCATCTTCTTTAATCATGTAACCGTATAAATACGGGTTTTGGAGCATTAATTGAGAATTTGCAGTCCTCTCCTGATTAAAGAAATCATGTTGCTGTTCAGTAGTAGTACTTATCTGAACAGACAATAAATCACCTTTTTGTAATTTATACTCTTGCAAATTTGCTTTTGTCTCTTTTATCTCTTTATTAGAACGAATATATTCCAAATCACGATTTGTAATACAAGAGGGAAACATAAAAATTAACAGCAATAATAATACTGCAAATTTTGTATTTATGATTAAATGATATTTCATAGAAAATGCTTACACTTACTTATTTTAATAAACTACAAATATCGGATTTTTTTTTCAGATAGGATTCTGATATAAAAAAATGATAACATTTTAATACTCTAACAACTCTTTAAGTTTTGATTCAAAGCTTGATCTTGCTAAAAAATCATCTTCTAATTCAGCAGCAAAAGGCACGGGAGTATCCATTGATGCTGAGCGCTTTACAGGAGCGTCCAAATATTCAAAACATTCATCAGAGATTATAGACGCAATATCTGCTCCAAAACCACCTATCATACAATCCTCATGCAAAACAATTACTTTTCCAGTTTTCTTTACAGAATCAATAATTGTATCTTTATCTAACGGAACTAAAGTTCTTAAATCAATTAAATCAGCAGAAATTTCCGTGTTATCTTCTAAAACTTCTAATGCCCAATGGACCCCCATACCGTAGGAGATAATACTTACATCACTACCTTTATTTATCAATTTTGCCTTTCCAATTTCAGTTGTAAAATAATCATCACAAACATGCTCACTAATACTTCTATACAAAGCTTTATGCTCAAAAAACATAACAGGATTGGGATCATTTATTGATGAATTTAAAAGCCCTTTTGCATCTTCTGGAAAAGCAGGATAAACTACTTTTAGTCCAGGTGTATGTGTAAACCAAGCTTCATTAGATTGGGAATGAAAAGGGCCTGCACGAACACCAGCACCTGTTGGCATTCTTACAACAACATCCGCATTCTCTCCCCATCTGTAATGGGTTTTTGCAAGATTATTTACAATAGGATTAAAACCAGAAGTTACAAAATCAGCAAATTGCATTTCCATCACTGCTTTTTGTCCATTAATTGACAAACCTAAAGCAATGCTTATAATAGCAGATTCGCAAATTGGAGTATTACGAACCCTTTCCTTTCCAAATACATTTACAAAATTATCTGTAATTTTAAATACTCCACCATATTCAGCTATATCCTGACCCATAATAACTAAATTATCATGCTTTTGCATTGATTCTCTTAAAGCATCAGAAACAGCATCAACCAATCTTCTTTCTGACTTATTTACTGATGGAGAAATAATTTGAGGAGTATATCCTTTGTAAATATCAACCAATTCATTTTCAGGAGATGATTGTATTTTTGGTTCGCTTTCAGCCTCCTCCCATGCAGCATCTATTTGAATTTTAATTTTTTTCTTAAAAGCTTCAACATCTAATTCAGTAATGACTTTTTCGTTTAATAAAAATGTTTCGAAATTATCAATCGGATCTAGCTTTCTCCATTGGTTTAGCAGCTCATCAGGGACATATTCTGTACCAGAAGCTTCCTCATGCCCTTTCATCCTAAATGTCATACATTCCAAAATGACAGGTTTAGGTTTTTTTGCAATTTGTTTTTTAATATCTTTAATAGCTCTATATACTTCCAAAATATTATTTCCATCAATAGTATAAGCATCCATACCATAACCAATGCCTTTATCAGCAAATTGCTTACACCTAAACTGCTCATAACTTGGAGTTGAAAGTCCATATCCATTATTTTCGATTACAAAAATTACAGGTAAATCCCACACAGCAGCTACATTTAGTGCTTCATGAAAATCACCCTCACTGGTAGCGCCATCACCAGTAAATACTGCAGTAGTCTTTTTATTAGCTTGTAATTTATTAGCCAAAGCGATTCCATCCGCAACACCAAGCTGAGGGCCTAAATGTGAAATCATACCTACAATATAATGCTCTTTTGTCCCAAAATGAAAGGATCTATCTCTACCTTTTGTAAATCCATTCGCCTTACCTTGAAATTGAGAGAACAACCTATTTAAAGGGACATTTTTAGTGGTAAAAACACCAAGATTTCTATGCATAGGCAAGATGTATTCATCTTGATCCAATGCAGAGGCAACTCCAACAGAAATAGCTTCTTGTCCAATACCAGAAAACCATTTTGAAATTTTACCTTGACGTAAAAGAATAAGCATCTTTTCTTCCACCAATCTAGGTTTAATAATAGCTTTATATAAATCTAATAACTCAACATCTAATATCCCCTTTCTGTTAAATTGCATCTTTGATTTTATTTAATGCCAAAAATACTTAATATTTTCTTTACTTTGTTGAAAATTTAAAAGATGACTTGGCAAGACATTTCAATAAGTATAATTTTAGGATTAGCACTATTATACTTAATTAAAAAATACACAAAAAAAAACAAAAATTGCAATAACGGAAACTGTTGTGATCATTAATGCAATACTTATTCACTTACTGTAATCGACTACTTACTCTACTAGCGATGTATACTGCTAGTAGAGTTTATTTCTACCTGAATAATAGCAAAACAATAGATTCACTCTATTTCATAGAATTTTTAGAGGGTTTGCGGTTTGATATTTCAGCCTTAGTTTACATTAATCTTCCTCTATTTGTTATGTTGTGCTTACCACATAATTTGCGAACTCATAATTACTATCACAAACTTACAAATTGGCTTTTTTACGGAATAAATATTCCATTTCTATTACTAAATAATATGGATATTGAATATTTTCGATTTACTCAAAAAAGAAGCACTATTGACTTCTTCCAACTTTTACAGTTAGGAGAAGATGCAAAAAGTATCATTCCGCAATCCATAAAAGATTATTGGCCAATTACTATTTTTTCAATTATCCAGCTTTATTTGCTTGTTAAAATAAAGCAACTACCTAAGCAAAAATTTGCTTTAAAAATAAGATCCATCAGCAAACAACTTTTAATTTTAGCTTTTTCCATTAGCATTTTTATTACTGCAGCTAGAGGAGGACTGCAACTAAAACCCATTAAACCCATCAATGCCGGGGAGTTGAGTGGATCACAAAATACTGCATTAATACTGAACACTCCTTTTTGTATTTTACATTCCTTAAATGAAAAACCACTTGCAACATATAATTACTTTAATAAGGAAAAATTAAACAATCTCTACTCTCCTATTCATTTATCAATTAACCAAAAAATTACAACACAAAACATTGTAATTTTGATAATGGAAAGTTATTCTAAAGAATTTGTTGGATTTTATAATAACGGAGTTGGCTATACACCATTTCTAGACAGCTTAATGCAATATAGTCTAGTCTTTACAAATGCTTATGCAAATGGCCTAAAATCTATTGAAGCATTACCAGCCATTACTGCATCAATCCCTGCCTTGATGAATAATCCTTTTATCACTTCAAATTATGCACAAAATGATTTTAAAAGTCTGGCATCTCTTTTAAATCAAGAAGGATATAACACCTCCTTTTATCATGGTGGAATAAAAGGGACAATGGGCTTTTATAGTTTTAATAAAAAAGCAGGATTTACTGATTATTTTGGCATGGAAGAATATAATTATGCAGATGATTTTGATGGGAGCTGGGGTATTTATGACGGACCTTTTATGCACTTCTTTGCTAATGGACTTAATAACAAAAAAGAACCCTTTTTTAGTGCTTTTTTTTCTCTTAGCTCGCATCCTCCTTACACTTTGCCAGAAAATTATATCAAAAGACTAAACAAAAAAAATGAAGCAAAGAAAATTGGAATACGAGAGACAATATTATATAGTGATTATTGCATGCAAAAATTTTTCAAAAAATCTAAAAATCAAGACTGGTTTAAAAACACTATTTTTATCATAACTGCCGATCATACCTCTCCTGAAAATTATAATAACAAATATAAAAATAGAATTGGCAGATATACAATTCCACTTATTATATTTAGTGGAGATAGCTCTTTGCAAGGAATAAATA
>JAYZYW010000035.1:0-32635 GCA_036139835.1 Bacteroidota bacterium | reverse complement strand
GTATTGTAATTGAATTTTTTTTTGACGTTTTATTTAACTCTGCTAACCTTGATTTTTCATTTAGTAATCTTCTCTCTCTTAATGATTCAAGATCCTCCTCAAAATATCTTTTATTAATCTCTGAAGCTGTACATTGTCTTTGATGATCAATCTGTGAGTCCTGCCCAAACCCAATTATAGGCAAGGAAAGTAATATAAGTAGTAGATTTCTCATACCACAATAATACGGAAAAGATTGAAGAGAAAAAAGTAGGGGCAACAGGATTAAATTTTATTAATGATCATGCGAATGACCATGATCATGCGAATGGCCATGATCATGGCCACTAGTGTCAAATTTAATACGTTCTTCATTTTGTAATTCCTGAAGGTCTAATTGATTTTGATGATGTGTATGATCAGTAAAATATCCATTAAGTTGATAAACAAATAAAAATATACCTGCTACAACTAATAACCAATTTGAAAATTTTGATGTTTGCTCAAAATATTGTCCTCTAATCATTGAAAGTAATGAAAAAACTATTATTAATACTACTACTTGACCAAATTCTACGCCTACATTAAAAGATAATATCTGAAATAAAGATAAATTAATATCTGAAGCAACTGCTCCTTCTTGTAGTTTAGTTGACAACCCAAATCCATGAATTAATCCAAATATAAAAACCATTAAAATTAGGTTTGGAGCATTAATAGAAAACTGTTTTTTAAATCCATCTAGATTTTCAAATCCTTTATAAATAACACTAAATGCAATTACAGCATCAATTAAATAAGCGTTTGCTGTGATGTTATAAAAAGTGGCAACAACAAGCGTGATACAATGAGCAATTGTAAAAACCGTTATAAATTTTAAGATTTCAAAATAGTTCGAAAGAAAAAATACTACTCCAATTAAAAATAAAATATGATCATATCCTGTAACCATATGCTCTGCCCCAAAATAAATAAACTCCATTAATGACGCATCAGCCATAGCATTAACTGTTGATCCCGAAACACCATGAGACCATCCAATTAAAGGCAGGAACAGTAATAATGGCAATAGTTTTTTCATACTACAATTATACAAAAAATGTAGCAGCATTATCTTCTTCCTTTTTTTTATAATCTTTTAAAGCTTCAATTAATTTACAAATATCTTGTTCATTATTATAAGCTTGAATAGAAATTCTAAAAAGAGATCTGTTATTCCAACTCATAAACGGAACTTGGATTTGGTATTTATTATAAAAATCCATTTTATTTTGGTCGTTTAGAGGGTCTTTAAAATCAAAGTAAAAACTACTCATTTGACCTAAAAATGTATCACTACATAATGCATTTATTCCCATCTCGCTTAGAATTTTATCCTTTGCCCAAACATTAAGCTTATGGCATTCTTCAGTCACAACATCCCAATTATGTTTCTTTAAAAAATTAATTGTATCTGGAATTGTCAGATATGCAGACATATCATATGTGCCTTGCCACTCTAAAGAATCCAAGAATTGAGAGTGACTCGGATTTTCTGATTCATATCCCCAACTAATTACAAGCGGATCAATTTTGTTTTGAAATTCCTTTTTAACATACAAAAATGCCACTCCTTTTGGAGAACACATCCATTTATGACAGGCACCACAATAAAAATCAGGATTTATATCCAAAATATCTACATTTAATTGTGCTGGAGCATGAGCCCCATCAACAACTGTAATTATATTTCGTTCTCTTGCAATTTCACAAATTTCTTTTACAGGAAAAATTAAAGCGGTAGGACTTGTAATCTGACTTAAGAAAATAACTTTTGTCTTATTTGTTATCCCTTTCTTAAAATCATGAATAAATTGTTCTTTTGAAGTTAGTGGCAAGGAAATATTTTGATTAATATAAATCGAACCTTTTTTTTTACATAAGAATCTCCAGGCTATATCCATAGCTCCATATTCATGATTTGTTGTTAGAATTTCATCCCCCTTTTTTAAGTTTAAACTTCTCAAAACAGTATTTAAAGCTGTAGAAGGATTCGGGAAAAAAACAATATCATCTTTATAACATTTCACATATAAAGACAATGCCTCTCTAGATTCCTCCAAATATTTAAACACATCAAAGGCTAAATGTTTCACTGGATCTTTTTCCAATATTTTCTGCCATTTCACTAAAGAATTAAAAATCTCTTTAGGGCAAGCTCCAAACGAACCATGATTCAAATAAGTAATATTTGAATCTAACATAAATAATGATTTAATCCTCTTAGTACCTAGTTCCATATTTGCAAATCTAAAAAAAGAAAATGTGAAGAAGAAAAAGTGAAGGCAGCAGAATTATCTCTATATAAAAATTAGAGCCTACAATTATTAACTAAGTGCTAATTCTAAAAAACAAAGAATTGGGGACTAAATATAATAGCCTTATTAAAATGAATTGTCTAAAAACTGACATTATGTCTTAAAATTAGCTTTGGCACAGTTCTAGCATATATACTTTTAAAAATCAATTACGTATATGAAAAAAATCAACAAATTTGAAAAAGAAAAACTACTTCAGCTTCTAGAATGTACAGAAAAAGAATTAGATATCTTAACAGAAAAATCAAATAGCATATTTCAAGAAGACACTAATATCTATGACGTCTCTTTAAAAATATTACAGCAAGGATTTAATATTAGAGAAGCTACATTAGCAGGAATTATATTAGGTCAGAAGTTAGGGTATAGTATAGCAAAAATAGAGATGGAAGAAGAAATAAAAGAAAAGCTATATAATGCTTTTAAAAACACGCAATAAACAATATTATTTATAAGAAGTCGCCCTAATTAGGGCTAATAATCAATTAAACTGAAAACATGAAAAAGAAAGGTAACATTAATGTTCAAACCGAAAATATATTCCCAATAATCAAGCAATTTCTATATTCAGATCATGAAATATTCCTAAGAGAACTGATATCTAATGCGGTAGATGCTACCCAAAAGATGAAAACTCTTAAAACAATTGGAGAAGTAAGTGCTGATATTAAAAACTTAAGAGTTGAAGTATTGTTAGATAAAGAAGCGAAAACAATTACTATTAGAGATAATGGTATCGGAATGACAAATAAAGAATTAGATAAATATATAAATCAGATTGCCTTTTCTGGAGCTGAAGAGTTCGTCAATAAATATAAAGATGCTGACACTAAAAATTCAATTATTGGTCATTTTGGTCTTGGGTTCTATTCTGCATTTATGGTTGCTAAAGAAGTTGAGATTATCACAAAAAGTCAAACCCCAAATAGCAAACCTGTTAAGTGGGTCTGTGATGGATCTCCAAGTTTTACTATGGAAGAAACAAAAAAGAAGACCAAAGGAACTGATATCATTTTACATATAGCAGATGATTCAACAGAATTCTTAGATAAAAGTAGACTAACCTCTATTTTAAACAAATATTGCAAATTTTTACCTGTAGAAATTAAATTTGGAACTAAATCGGAAAAAATAGATGACCCTAAAGGGGAAAAGGATGATAAAGGCAATATTATTAAGATAGAAAAAGTATCAGATAATATTATTAATAATACAACCCCAGCTTGGACTAAAACCCCTTCAAACCTAAAAGAAGAACATTACAAAAGTTTTTATAAAGAGCTGTATCCAATGGAGTTTTCTGAGCCATTATTTAATATTCACTTAAATGTAGATTTTCCTTTTAATTTAACTGGAATCTTATATTTTCCTAAATTAAAAAATAATCTAGAAGTTCAGAAAAATAAAATAAACCTTTATAGTAATCAGGTTTTTATAACTGACAATGTAGAAGATATTGTTCCTGAATTTCTAACACTACTGCATGGGGTGATTGATTCTCCAGATATTCCCTTAAATGTTTCTAGATCTTACCTTCAAGCTGATGGGAATGTGAAGAAAATCTCAAGTCACATTACTAAAAAAGTTGCTGACAAACTATCAAGAATGTTTAAAAAAGACAGGACAGATTTTGAAAAAAAGTGGGATGATGTAAAGGTTTTTATAGAATATGGTATGCTAACTGAACAAAAATTCTTTGACAAAGCAAAAGAATTCTCTCTTTACAAAAATACTAATGATAAATATTATACCTTTAGTGAGTTCTCAAAGAAAGTGAAAGAATCTCAGAAAAATAAAGATGGGCAAACAATAATCCTATACACTAATGATGCTAAGGAACAACATAGTTTTGTTCAAACCGCTACAGAGAAAGGTTATGAAGTATTAGAGCTTGGAGGTCCTTTAATTAGCCACTTAATCAGCAAACTTGAATCAGAAGACAATAACATTAAATTTGCTAGAGTTGATGCTGAAATAATCGACAAACTAATAGAGAAAGAAGAATCTACTATCTCAAAACTATCTGATAAAGAAAAAGAGAAATTACAGAAAATAATTGAAGAAAGTATTGAGAAAGATAAATTTACTGTGCAAATTCAAAACATGTCAACTTCAGATTCACCTATAGTGATAACTCAGAGTGAATTTATGAGAAGAATGAAAGAGCAACAACAATTATCTGGTGGAGGTGGAATGCAAATGTTTGGTTCTATGCCTGAATCATATAACCTAGCCATTAATTCAAACCATGATTTAATTAGTAAGGTTCTTGCAGAAAAGACAAAGAAGAAAAGAACTAATCTAATTAATCAACTTCTTGATTTAGCATTATTATCTCAGGGCATGTTAAAAGGTGAAGATCTTACTGCTTTTGTTTCTAGGAGTGTAAATCTAATTAAATAAACTTTATTGTAATTGAAAAAAAGTTGGGGCAGCAAGACTTAACTCTACTAGATTTGAGCTCATAATTACAGATATATAAGAGAGGTTAATTAGTTCCTTTTATTTTTATATTCGCAATATGAAAACAACAATTAGAAAAGGGTTAAAAAAAGATTTACCTGCTGTTTTAAATTTAATAAAAGAACTAGCTGATTATGAAAATGCTATTGAAGAAGTAACAATTACATTAGATGATTTGGAAAGGGATGGATTTACTAATCACCCGTGGTATTGGTTTTTAGTTGCGGAAAATAAACATAAAATAGTTGGATTATCTTTTTATTGGATTCGATACTCAACCTGGAAAGGCAAATTCTTATTTCTTGAAGATTTTATAATTAAAGAAGAATACAGAAGATACGGTATTGGATCAAAATTATTTGAAGAAACAATAAAAATCTGCCAAGAATTAAACCTTAATGGGATGATTTGGCAAGTATTGGATTGGAATACTCCAGCAATAGATTTCTATAAAAAGTACAATGCAAATATCAGTGCCACTTGGTTAAATGGTAAGCTGACAAAAAAACAAATTGACGAATTTTGTTCTAATTTATAACAAAACAACACTAAAGAAAAATGCTGTCAGTCTTGCTGCCTGCTTTTTCAAATAGTAATTGCACTGCCTTTCTCCCTTTTTCTCCTAAAGAAACAGAATAACTATTTACATACAAAGCAATATGCGAATCAATAACATCTCTTTCTATTGCTTTAGCATGATGATTTACAAATTCTACGGAAGACTCTCTATTCTCAAAAGCATATTCTACAGACTTTCGCAACACTCGCTCCACCTTTTTCTGCATTTCAAATGGTAATAATCTTTTAATCCCTATTCCACCTAAAGGTAGGGGAAGTCCTGTTTTTTGCTCCCAAAATTCTCCTAAATCCTTTATTTTCTCCAATCCTTTCTTCTTATAAGTAAATCGATTTTCATGTATAATTAATCCCATATCAACATTTCCTGATAAGATTTCATTTTCAATTTCAGAAAAGGACACCTCTACCTTATTAGAATATTCAGGATTTGCAATACTTAAAAGTAAATTTGCAGTTGTCTGTTTTCCTGGTATTGCGATTTTACTTTCAGGGGTTAAAACAGTACTAGGTTTTTTAATTAGAAGTGGTCCGCAATTTCTTCCTAGGGCAGAACCGCTATCTAGCAAGACATACTCAGACATACATTTAGCAAAAGCATTAAAAGACATTTTAGTAATATCTAATTTTCCTTCAAACGCCCATTTATTAAGCTGCTCAACATCAGCAACAACTACATCAAATGCTAATCCTTCAGTGTCAATTTTTTGATGCACTAAAGCATCAAAAATAAAAGTGTCATTTGGGCAAGAAGAAAACCCTAATGTAAAATTCATAAATTGTCGGTTATTTTTTCAACTTCAATATTCAAGTTTCTAATTGCCAAATCTAAATCCCAATTTTTTTTATCTCTCTTTTCCACTTTATTTGAAACTGATCTTACCTGCACACACGGAACATTAAATTCTTCACAAACTTGAAATACTGAAGCTCCTTCCATACTTTCAATTTCAGGCTTTTCTCTTTGATTAATTTCCAAAATAGTGTCCTGGTTTCCATGAACAGTATTTACAGTAATTGCTTTTACTTTCTTCAAAGTAGTTTTTGCAGAATTATAAAATTTTGTTTTCAAATCAAAATCAGTAAATTTTGAAAACTCAAAATCATTTTCAAAACCAATTTCAGAAAAATTATCTTCAACCACTTCAACCACATCTCCACGTTTTAATTCATCAGAAAAAGAACCTGCAACTCCCATATTAATTACTAAATCATACTTTTTTTTTATCAGCTCTTTAGTAAGATTTATCGCAGTATTTACCATTCCAAGACCAGTTATTAAAATAGGATTTCGTTTAATTTTAACAGATGTAATTTCAAACTTAGCAGCAGCAACAATTAACACATTCATATGGCAAATATATGGTATATTTGCAGCTTATTTATAAAAAGATGAGTGATAATTACAACAAAGATTTAGCTAAAAATATTAAATCCATATTAACTGAAATAGGTGAATCTCCTGAACGAGAAGGATTAATCAAAACTCCTGAAAGAGTTGCTAAATCAATGAGATTCTTGACCAATGGCTATAAAGAAAATCCTTCAAAAATTTTAAAAGCAGCAATGTTTGCTGAAAATTATAGCCAAATGGTGTTGGTGAAAGATATTGAGATTTACTCTCTTTGCGAACATCATATATTGCCTTTCTTTGGTAAAGCTCATATAGCGTATATCCCAAATGGGCACATTGTAGGACTTAGTAAAATGCCAAGAATTGTTGATGTGTTTGCAAGAAGACTGCAAGTACAAGAACGATTGACTGATGAAATCAAAGACTGTCTACAAAACACTTTAAATCCAAAAGGGGTTGCGGTTGTCATTGAGGCACAACATCTTTGCATGCAGATGAGAGGAGTACAAAAACAACACTCATCAACAACAACATCTGCTTTTTCAGGCATCTTTTTAAAAGATGATAAAACACGTTCTGAATTTATGAATTTAATTCAATAATTTATGCAAGCGTATGTATTCCCTGGTCAAGGGGCTCAATTTGCTGGAATGGGGAAAGAACTTTACGATAACTCGAATATAGCAAAAAAAATGTTTAAGCAAGCAAATGAAATTTTAGAATTCTCAATTACTGAAATTATGTTTGGAAAAGATGCTGAAGCGCTAAAACAAACAAAAGCGACCCAGCCAGCCATATTTTTGCATTCCGTAATTTTAGCAAAAGTATTAGGAGAAGCATTCAAACCAGAAATGATTGCAGGACATTCACTTGGTGAGTTCTCTGCACTTGTTTCTGCTGGATATTTATCTTTTACAGATGGATTAAAACTAGTATCAAAAAGAGCAAGAGCAATGCAAAAAGCATGTGAACAAAATCCATCGACAATGGCAGCTATAGTAGGCTTAGAAAATCAAGTCGTAGAAAAAACATGTTCAGAAATTGAAGAAATAGTTGTTCCTGCAAATTATAATTGTCCTGGGCAGTTAGTTATTTCTGGGAGCAATAAAGGAATTGATATTGCTTGTGAGCGACTAACAGAAGCTGGAGCTAGAAGAGCACTAAAACTTCCTGTTGGAGGAGCATTTCACTCTCCACTAATGGAGCCAGCTCGTGCTGAATTAGAGCAAGCAATTGATGAAACAAATTTCTCAGAAGGGATATGCCCAATTTATCAAAATGTAACTGCAACCGCAGTCACTCATCCTGATGAAATAAAAGAAAATCTTAAAACACAACTAACAGCCTCCGTACTTTGGACACAAAGTATGCAAAAAATGATTGCTGATGGACTAACAGCTGTAATTGAAGTTGGGCCTGGGAAAGTTCTACAGGGGCTATTTAAAAAAGTTGACAGAAACTTAAAAATGAAAAGTGCAGCTTTATAAAGTGCTATTTAGTAGTTTTCCACTATTATATAAATCATGCCAAGCTTTTTTTGTTTGACATTTTTTATATAATGCTGCATGATTCATATTATGACAATCAGTACCTAAAAAACTAACCATATCTTGAGCAATTAAATCTTCCGTTATATTCTTTATTTGTGATGAATAATAACCAATTAATGAAAGCCAATTAATTTGCAACAACACTCCTCTAGTTACTAAATCTTTATAATCTTTCATTTGAAAATAATGGTATCGTTCAGGATGTGCCAAGACAACTTTATAACCTTCTAATTGTAACTTAAAAATAATATCAAACAGATTTTTTGAGGCCTCCATAAAAGATAATTCTACTAAAATATAGTCATCTCCAAAAGTGAGAAATTTTTCCTTACCTATCTTTTGTTCAAAATCATAATCAAGATAATATTCTGCTACTGCATCAATTTCCATATTGATATTTTGCTCTTTTAATTCAGTACGAACAGCTGTAAGCCCTTTTAAAATTGTGTCAGAAGAGTTTTTATAAAAATCACTCATTACATGCGGGCTAGTAATTACTTTACTAAAACCTAATTTCTGCATTTCTTGTATAAGATTCATTGTAGTTCCCATATCGGGGGAACCATCATCAATACCGGGAATAAAATGGGAATGAATATCTGTTTTGAGTACAGAAAAATCGAGAGGCTCTAATTCTTTCTCCTCCTTTTTAAAAAACCATTTTAACATTTAACTATATTGTTCTTTATAATAATTTTGATAATCTCCTGATGTAATGTTATCCATCCACTCTTCATTATCCAAATACCAAGCAATAGTTTTTGTAAGCCCTTCTTCAAATTGCAAGGATGGCTCCCATCCTAATTCATTTCTCAATTTATTAGCATCAATAGCATAGCGTTTATCGTGACCTGGCCTATCTTTTACATAAGTAATTAATGCTTCCGAGAATCCTTCTTCTTTTCCCAAAGCAATATCCATTTGTTTGCAGAGCACTTTTATCAAATCAATATTTTTCCATTCATTAAAACCACCTATATTGTACGTTTCTCCATTGGTGCCTTCATGATAAATTTTATCAATTGCAATAGCATGATCCACTACATAAAGCCAATCTCTTGTAAATTTTCCATCTCCATAAACTGGTAAGGGATTTCCATTTCTTATATTATTGATAAAAAGTGGCAATAACTTTTCAGGGAACTGATTTGGGCCATAATTATTCGAGCAATTTGAAATTACAAAAGGCATTCCATAAGTATTTCCATATGCACGCACAAAGTGATCGGAACTTGCTTTTGAAGACGAATAAGGCGATTGCGGATCATATGGCGTTGTTTCTAAAAACAGTCCTGTATCTCCTAAACTTCCGTATACCTCATCAGTTGAAATATGATAAAAAAGCTTCCCCTCCTCATTTCCCTTCCATGCATTTTTTGCAGCATTCAAAAGGTTCACTGTCCCCACAACATTTGTCATAATAAAGGCCATTGGATTGGTAATTGATCGATCTACATGGCTTTCAGCAGCTAAATGAATAACGCTATCAAAATTGTATTTTATAAACAGGTCTTTTATGTATGCTTCATCTGCGATATCTCCTTTTTCAAAAATATAATTTGATGCATTTTCAATATCTCTAAGGTTCTCAAGATTCCCTGCATAAGTTAATTTATCCATATTGATAATTTGGTAATCAGGATATCTATTCACAAATAATCTCACTACATGTGATCCAATAAAGCCTGCTCCTCCTGTTATTAATATCGTTTTGCGCATCTTGAGTTCTTATTTTTTATAAATGGAAAGCAAATATAGGCAATTATTAAACAATGCTGTGCGTTAGTTGTTGTACTTATAGTATTTTAGCATGCAAATGAAAACTCAACAAATAAAAATAATTTGTATTGCTTTTTTATCAGCAATATTTTTAAATATAAATGCTCAGGAGAACAAGCAATCAGCTTTTTCCTGCAATTACAATTACCAGATTCCAATAGGAGATTTAGCAAATACTTTTGGGAATAGCTCAGCTATTGGAGCTTCTTATTTCTTGGAGATAAGTAATAATGTGATCTTTGGAGTTGAAGGCAACTATATATTTGGAACTGACATTAAGGACTCTACTATTTTTGAAAATATCAGCACCTCAATTGGCGCGATTATAGGTGCAGATGGGCATTATGCAAATGTAAATTTAATGCAAAGAGGCTTTGATACATATTTATTTGCTGGTTATGCTAATCATTTTTCAGAAAATAATTTAACTGGAATTTACATTTCACAAGGAATTGGATATTTACAACACCAAATATTTATTGACACTAAAAACCAAAATATCCCACAACTTAATGAGGATATGAAAACAGGATACGATCGTTTTTCTAATGGATTTAGCACAAAGTTTTCTATTGACTATAAATATTATCATAAAAAAGGAAGAATTCAGATGAGTTCAGGATTTAACTACACTATGGCTTATGTTAAAAACCAAAGAATATACAATTTTGCCCACAATGAATATTACTCTAACAAAAGAACCTGGGATCAATTAT
Source organism: Bacteroidota bacterium (assembly GCA_036139835.1). Taxonomy (GTDB): domain Bacteria; phylum Bacteroidota; class Bacteroidia; order Flavobacteriales; family BACL11; genus BACL11. The sequence goes on along the minus strand of JAYZYW010000035.1, from coordinate 21,861 downwards.
TAGGATTTAAAGTTGAGATTATCATTCCAATACATAGGAGAAATAAAGAAGAATTTCATTACTACTAAATGAATTTAATCTATAATATTAGCATTTGGTTTTATGTAATTGCAATCCGTTTTTCTGCTTTAGTTAAACCTAAAGCGAAATTATGGACGGAAGGACAAAAAAATATTTTTAAAAAAATAGAACCAGCACTTAAAGATAGCAAAAATGTTGTTTGGTTTCATTGTGCTTCCTTAGGAGAATTTGAACAAGGAAAATCAATTATTGAAGCCTATAAATTAAAGCACCCAACACACCAAATACTACTTACTTTTTTTTCTCCTTCAGGTTTTGAAATTAAAAAAACTACACCCTTGGCAAATTGGGTTTGCTACCTACCTGCTGACACAAAATCAAATGCCAAAAAATTCATCAGTATTGTAAAGCCTATAAAAGCCGTATTTGTAAAATATGAGTTTTGGTTTAATTATATGGCTGAACTCAAAAAACAAAACATTCCTTTTTACAGTGTATCAACTATTTTTCGTGATGAGCAAAACTTTTTTAAATACAAATGGCAGACAAAGCAACTTAAAAATGTCACTCACTTTTTTGTTCAGGACAAAAACTCAGCTGAGCTTTTGCAAAGTGTTGGATTTAAAAATGTTACCATTAGTGGTGATAGCCGTTTTGATAATGTTCTTACTAATTCTAAAAATCCAGTAAAAATTCCTTTAATTGAAACATTTAGCAAAAATAAACACACTATTATTTGTGGAAGTACTTGGCCTAAGGATGAAATCTTTTTAGCAAAATATATTAAAAAGCATCCTACAAATAATTATATTATTGCTCCCCATGAATTACATCACATTTCTGATTTAAAAAAACAAATGAATGGGCTGCTTTATTCAGATGCAAATGAAAAAAACATCTTAACTTCCAATGTGCTTATTATTGATAATATTGGTCTTCTTTCTAGCATTTATCAATACGGAAATTTAGCTTATATTGGTGGTGGATTTGGTTCTGGAATACATAATATTTTAGAAGCAGTTGCTTTTGGGCTTCCTGTTATTTTTGGACCTAATTATCAAAAATTCAATGAAGCAATCTGCTTAATAAACAAAAAAGGAGCTATATCAATTTCTAATTATGAAGAACTACGCTCAGCTATTGATAATTTAAAGACTTTTGATAAATCAATTGCACTTACTTATATAAAACAAAATACTGGAGCAACAAAAAAAATATTAATCTCTGTATGAAAAAATTGAAGTTTATCTCAATACAGCAATTAAAAACCCCTCTGTCTTTTAGCTTCAAATATTAAAATAGCAGCCGAAACAGAAACATTCATAGAATCAATTTTCCCTTCCATTGGAATAATAATATTTTGAGTGGCAGAATCTCTCCATTCTTGAGACAAACCGGTTGATTCAGTGCCTACAACAAGTGCACTGGGAATAGTATAATCTTGAGTGTTGTAAGCATTAGTGTTTTCTAAAGCAGCACAATAGATTGCAATCTTGTGTTCTTTTAAAAAACTAATAATTTCAGTTGTAGTTCCAGTTGCAATTTGATTTGTAAATAAACAGCCAATACTTGAACGCACTACATTTGGATTATATAAATCACTTTTAGGGTTAGCAATAATAACAGCATCAAGATTTGCAGCATCAGCAGTGCGTAAAAGAGCGCCTATATTTCCAGGCTTTTCAGGTGCTTCAGCAACTAAAATTAATGGCTTGGCACTCAGCTTTAAATTAGACAAATTTAAGACTTTACTTTTTGCAATTCCAATAATTCCTTCTGTGGTATCTCGATAGGCAAGCTTTTTAAATATTTCTTTGGTGATTTCAACTAGCTCAACATTTGCTGACCATTTTTTTAGTTCATTCTCAGAACATATTTCAGCATAAAATAAAATTGTTTCTATTTCGTAACCTCCTTTAAAAGCTAAGGAAATCTCTTTTTGACCTTCAATTAAAAAAGTGCCCGTTTTTTGGCGAGCTTTTGCCTTTTCTTGTAAAAGCACAAGAGATTTTATAAATGGGTTTTGAAGTGAAGTCAAATGTTTCAAAATAAATACTATTGAAAATTATTCCCCAAAGATACTTATAAAAAGATAAGAAGGCATTAAAACAAAAGCGGACACACCTATAATGAACCTTTTTTAGAAGGCTTAAAAAACAAAAACGGAAGAGAATCATTCGATAATCTTCCGTTTTGTACCCGGGACGGGACTTGAACCCGTACGGACTAATGTCCATTGGATTTTAAGTCCAACGTGTCTACCAATTCCACCACCCGGGCAGGGTGTTTTAAAAGACACTATTGAGCGAGTGATGGGATTCGGACCCACGACCCTCACCTTGGCAAGGTGATGCTCTACCCCTGAGCTACACTCGCATTTGGTCGGCAAATTTAAATAAATATTCATGACTACAATACGAATTTTTATTTTCCTAAAAGTTTTTTGAGTTTATTCAATTGCATCAAGGCCTCAACAGGAGTAAGTTTATTGATATCTAACTCGCTTATCTCATCCCGTATTTCTTCCAAAATAGGATCATCTAATTTAAAAAAACTTAATTGCATATCATTTTCTTTGCTTATAGCATTGGCAGTACTTTCAGTTCCTCTAATTGCTTCAAGTTGTTTTAAAATTTTCGCTGCTTTCCTTACAATCTCCTTAGGAATTCCAGCCATTTTAGCAACATGAATTCCAAAACTATGCTCACTTCCTCCTTCTTTTAATGTGCGGATAAAAATTATATTTTTTCCACTTTCCTTTACTGATACGTTATAATTTTTAATTCTAGAAAACTGCTGTGTCATTTCATTAAGCTCATGATAATGAGTGGCAAATAATGTTTTAGCTTTTGAAGAGTGTTCATGCAAATATTCGGCTATTGCCCAAGCAATTGACACGCCATCATAAGTGCTTGTACCTCTTCCTATCTCATCTAATAATATCAAACTATTTTTCGATAAGTTGTTCAAGATACTTGCGGTCTCATGCATCTCAACCATAAAAGTAGACTCCCCCATTGATATATTGTCAGAAGCCCCTACTCTAGTAAATATTTTGTCCACAAGTCCTATCTCTGCTGATTGTGCTGGCACAAAACTTCCTATTTGAGCCATCAGTACAATCAATGCAGTTTGTCTTAATAATGCTGATTTTCCTGACATATTGGGTCCTGTTATCATCATGATTTGTTGCTTTTTTCTATCTAAAAAGATATCATTAGGAATGTAAGGTTCTCCTATTGCTAATTGCTGCTCAATTACCGGATGTCTTCCTTTTTTTATAGCTAAGGCCCCACTGTTATTTACAGTTGGTTTAATATAATTATGCCTTTTTGCTATTGATGAAAAGCTAAACAAACAATCTAGCTGAGATACCAAATAAGCGTCTAATTGTATGGGCTTAATATGTGTCGAAATACTTTGCACTAATTCATTATAAATCTTTTTTTCAATAGCAGATATTTTGTCCTCTGCACTTAAGATTTTGCTTTCATACTCTTTTAATTCTTCTGTGATATATCTTTCAGCTCCTACCAATGTTTGTTTTCTTATCCAATCTTCCGGCACTTGTTCTTTAAACCTATTTCTTACTTCTAAATAATAGCCAAATACATTATTAAATGATATTTTCAAAGAGGAAATCCCTGTTTTTTCAATTTCTCTTTCAAGCATTTTATCCAAGAACTCTTTTCCTGAGTTTTGTATTAATCTCAACTCATCAAGCTCAGCATTTACGCCTTCCTTGATCACATTTCCTTTGTGTAATAATATAGGAGGATTCTCACTTATTTCAGATTCTATCTTTGTTCTTATATCCTCACAAATATCAATTCTTTTTGCAATATCTTTAAGTGGCTTCACTACTGATTTTTTACAAATTTCCTTTATAGGTTTTAGTGCAGTTAAAGCATCTTTCAATCTACTACATTCCCTTGGATTTATCCTTAGGGTTGCAACTTTTGATATTAATCTTTCTAGATCGCCAATAATACTTATTTCATTAGAAAGCGTTTCTGAAATTTCATTACTAGCAATCAGCTCTTCCACTATTTGATATCTTTTAGAAATTTTTTTACCATCTTTTAATGGTAGTGACAACCATCTTCTTAACATCCTGCCCCCCATTGCCGATTTAGTATCATCAAGAACATCTATTAAGGTTATTGCACCTTCATTTGGAGAATAAAACAACTCTAAATTTCTTATAGTAAATCTATCCATCCACACATATTTCTCCTTTTCAATTCTGCTAATACTTAATATGTGTTGAGTTTGATGGTGTTGCGTTTCATTCAGATAATGTAAAGCAACTCCTGCAGCAATAATTCCGTCTCCTAAATCTGAGATACCAAATCCTTTTAAGGATTTTGTGTCGAATTGTTTATTAAGCAATTCATTAGAATAATCAGTGGTAAAAGCCCAATCATCAAGCGCAAAAGTATAGAAGGAACTTCCAAAATCCTCTTCAAATTTTCTTCTTTTATTTTTCTGGAAAATTATTTCTATTGGGCTTAAACTTTGTAAGAGTTTGTCTATATAATCTATAGTTCCTTCTGCAACTAAAAACTCACCAGTTGAAATATCTAAAAATGAAATTCCTACATTATTCTTTCCATAATAAACTACTGCTAAAAAATTATTCTTTTTAGTTTCAAGTGTAAGTTCATTATAAGAAACCCCAGGCGTAACAAGCTCAGTCACTCCTCTTTTTACAATGCCTTTCGCCTCTTTTGGGTCTTCAAGTTGATCACAAATTGCTACTCTTTCTCCTGCCCTTATCAATTTTGGCAAATAAATATCTAAAGAATGATGAGGAAAACCAGCTAATTCAATTTTTGAAGCTCCATTATTTCGAGCAGTAAGTACTATCCCCAATATTTTTGATGCTTTTACGGCATCTTCCCCAAATGTTTCATAAAAATCACCCACTCTAAATAATAACAACGCCCCAGGATGCTTTGCTTTTATAGCATTATACTGTCCCATTAAAGGAGTAACCTTCTTTTCTTTTTTCTTCTTAGCTAACAAAAATTTATTCTTTAATTTTGCAACAAATATAAGTGATGAAAAAGTTAAAAAACAAAGATTTGCAAAGAATAACGATTAAGGAATTCAAAAACATTAAAAAAACACCTATTACTATTGTACTTGACAATGTAAGAAGCGCCTTAAATGTCGGTTCTATATTCCGTACTGCAGATGCTTTTTTGATTGAAAATATCATTTTATGTGGGATTACTGCGATTCCACCTAACAAAGAAATAAGAAAAGTGGCCCTTGGGGCAACTGATTCTGTTAATTGGCAATTTGAGAAAAACACTTTTAATGCCGTATTAAAATTAAAAACCAGCGGCTACCATATTATGGGTATTGAGCAAGCTGATAAATCTTCAAAGCTAAATAATTTTACTTTACCCAAAAAACCTATAGCAATCATTATGGGAAATGAAATTAATGGGGTTGCTGAGGATGTAATAAGTATTTGTGATGAAGTTATGGAAATCCCTCAATTCGGAACCAAACACTCGTTAAACATCTCAGTAACTACTGGTATTGTTATTTGGGAATTATGGAAAAAAGCAAAACCCTAATGTTTGCCCAACGTAAAAGTAGTCCCTAAAGAATAAAACATAAACATATCGTTGTTGCCATTGAGTTTTGAATCCCATTTATCAGTATTTCCTATTCTACTAGTTGCTGAAAAATCGATAGCCAACCATTTTGTTGTGTTGTACTTGGCAATAATCCCTAATACAAAAACTCCTTCAGTCACATTATCATTCTTTTTAGTACCTGCATTCTCAAAATCGTTTTGCCACATCCACTCATATCCATAACTATGAATAAATTGTTCTGTTGCTAATTCTTGTCTTAAAGATCTAAACATGTTTAGTCCAACACCAACTTTACACAAAAGATCTAATGTGTAGCTCTCATCTTTTAGAGCAGAACCTGTTTCAACACTCCTGCTTTGCTCAATATATTCATTAAATAATACGGATAATTTTATTAAAAGATTGATATCAAATTCCATAAATTCCATATTGAATCTCTCTCCTTCTCTTGGATGTTGTACTGGCACTCCTTCAATAGTATGACGAGGATTATCACACAAAACAGAGAATAAATTTTGTCCAGATATACTCCCCTTAATAAATTCTGCTTGAAAACCATACATCTGATTTGCTATTGGCATACTTAATTGCACTGAAGATACTGGTACTTCATCTTTGTTCCCCATAATATCACCATGGAATTGAATTAAACCAATACCAAATCCAAGTGACCACTTATCAAATATATTATGATTTTCTTCCGTTATTTGTGCTTGTAATTGGAAGCAAAAAATAGAAAAAAGCAAAATATGTATTATACTCTTTTTTATCATTTTCTTATTTCAAAATCAACTCTTCTGTTAATTTCAGAAAGAGGATTTGCCACACTATCTACTGAAGAATTATCAATAGTAGTAAGAGTTGACAAAGGATCCTCTTCCCCTTTTGTCTTTGAGAAAAGCCTATCAACATCAATATTATAGTTTGAAACTAAATAATCGATAACCGCATTGGCTCTTTTCAATCCTAATTTTTTATTAAACTGTGCATTTCCTACATTATCAGTATGTCCTATTACATTCAATTTGATATCCTTATTATTCTTTAGTAACAGAGCAATTGTTGCTATTCTATTCTTATTTGAATTTACAACAATAGCACTCCCAGAATTGAAATAAATTGACGGAAAATAAATTATCCCAGCACCGCTACTAAAAGAAGAGCTTTTACTTACACTCATGCCAAATTGATTTACAATTACTCCTGATGGAGTATTGCTGTCTAAATCCTTACTATTTGGAACGCCATCTTTATCATCATCAAATTCCACCCCATTTGCATCAACTAACACTCCTCTATTCGAAAAAGGATCAGCATCTCTATAATCAGGAACATTATCCATATCAACATCTAATGCATTCCCAGACCCGTCAACAGCAACCCCTAATGGAGTGTTGGGACTTTTGTCAAATGCATCAACAACACCATCATAATCAGCATCATCAACAAATCCTTCAATTCTTATATTTAATGTTGACAAATCATCTTTTAAAACATCAATTGGGCTAGACCAATCATTATTATAATCATAATTTCCAATTTTATATGATGCCCCAATAGAAAGAAACGCAAAATGATCAGTTTTATATTGCGTACTCATTATAGAGGCATCCCACTTATCAGTTAAGCCGTTTCTAATAGTATAGTCAAGGGTTAAATTCATTTTACTATTTAGCGTATAATTTGCTCTAAGGCCATAAATATAAACGGTTGCTCTTGTTTGAGTAAAAAAAGATTTCTTTTGCGTTCCTAAATCTACACCTTCCTCCATTGCATAACCAAAATCATGTATATATGTGTCAGTAAATAAATTTGTTCTTAAAGAGTTAAACACATTATATCCCACGCCTAATTTCCCATTAAAATAAATTTTGCTGCCTGTTTTAGATTTTCTAAAATATGACATTAAATTAGTTAAGTTTACATTTACTAATAAATCAATCTCACTAAAAGAAGCCACAAACTTATCTCCATTACCTTCATAATTCTGATGAGGATCATAAACCGCATAAGTCCAATATTGAGCAGATCTTCTTAAACCAGAGAACTTACCCATTGATAATTCTGCAGCTAAAGAATAAAGTGAATTTATTCTCTTTTCCAAGTTACAAGACATAGCTGTTTTTAACTCAAAAAAATTACCTACTTCTTGATAGGCTGGATAATGATCGTATTGGGTAATATCACCATTAAACTTTGTCACACCAAAATTTAAGCCAGCGGTCCATCCTTGCCATAATTTTGCTGCCCCTTCTTTCTCAACCTCTTCTTCCTGTACTAAGGGAATGTTTATACTCTTATTTAAAGCAGTAGCAATAGCACTTTCTTGCGCATCTAATGAAGCTGATAAAACAATAAAAATAATACTAAAAACAACCGTCTTTTGTTTCATAAACTTTATAAAATATTTGCAAATCTAATTAAATGTTTCTACATCTGAAAATTACTAACAAGTAATGTGCATAAAGTAGGTATATTGCTACTAAAAAGAATGTTAATTTTTTTACATTTGCATCAATTATAAATCTAATCAAAAAAAGAAATGGGAACGTCAAAATTTTTTTACATCTTAATCGCAACAGCTTTAGTGAGTGGTTGTGGACTAGAAAATATGGCCAGGAAGTACAATACGGTAGATTTTACAACAACTCCACCTACACTAGAAGCGCATGGTGGTCAAGTAACACTATCATTAGACGCAACATTTGCTGAAAAATACTTTGCAAAACAAGCAACTGTTGATTTTACACCTGTTTTAATTTATAGTGGTGGGGAAACAGCTTTTAAAACCATTACGGTTCAAGGAGAAGAAACTACGGGAGGAGAAGCAACTATATTTAATGCAACTGGAGGCAGTTTTAAATATCAAGATGCTATCTCATATTCTAAAGAAATGATGAATTCTACTTTAGAATTACGAGCTATTGCAAAACTAAAAGACAAAGAAAAAGTATTAGCTCCATTAAACATTGCAAATGGAGTCATTGCAACATCTACAAGAGTTCAAAATACTGAAGATGTCGCAAATAATAACCATGGTTATAAACACGAAACTATCCTTGAAGAAACTGCTACAATCTACTTTTTAGTAAATCAATCAAATATCAGAACAACAGAAAAAAGTAATGAAGAAATTCAATCACTAAAAACATTTGCTAAAAATGGTTATAAAACACATTCTATCACAATTATTTCTTACGCTTCACCTGAAGGCACGGTAAATACAAATGATAATGTTTCTGACAACAGAATGAAAAGCACCGTAAATTACACTAAAAATTTATTGCAATCTTTAAAAGTTGACGGAGCAAGAAACAAAGACTTATATACTGAAAACTCAGTTGGTGAAGACTGGCAAGGGTTTGAAAATTTAATCTCTGCTTCAAACATAAAAGATAAAAGAAGAATTAACAAAATTGTTAGCTCTATTTCAGATGTTGATGTTAGAGAACAGCAAATTAGAGATTTAGCAGAAATTTATGACGCAATCTCAGACAATGTTTTACCTCAACTAAGAAAGGCTACGATTATCATCAGATCCTATCAGCCAAAAAGAACAGATGAAAAGATTGCTGAATTATCAACTACAACACCAGAAGAGTTAGATATAAACGAATTATTATTTTCTGCAACTTTAACGAATAACGAAAGCACCAAAACTACTATTTATAATAAAGCTGTTGAACTACATAATGACTGGAGAGGCTACAATAATATCGCTTGTATATATTTAGCTAAGGGTGAACTTGATAAAGCGGCAATATTTCTAGAAAAAGCTGAGAAGCTGCAGAAGAAACAAAATCATGATATTCTAACAAATAAAGGTATTATTCATGCCAGAAAGGGAGATCTAACAACTGCTCAAAAATTATTTGACCAGGCCAATACATCTGAAAAAAACCAAGCTATTTTAGATATCAGACAAGGAGAATATACAAAAGCAGCAAGATTTTTTAAAAATGGGAAATCACACAATGCGGCTTTGGCACAATTGATGAATGGAGTAAATAGCGCAAGTTGTAATGAAGCAACTGCTGCATGTTATTACCTAAATGCAATTGCTGCTGCAAGATCAACTAATAATGATGCTGCAATTATCAATTTAACCAAGGCAATTGATGCAAACCCTTCATATAAAACTGAAACAATTAAAGATTTGGAATTTGTTAATCTACGAACTAACGAAGCATTTATTGCATTAACTAAATAATCATACCAAACATATAAACTCTTAATAGCTCCTTTATGGAGCTATTTTTTATACCCAAAGTAAAAAAATAATTCTTAAAGATTACTACACATTGGTTGTAACTACTTTATGATGCATTCCTGTTTCATAGGGAAGCATAATAGAGCCTTTTATAGATTCATAAACATCTTTTTTTGCAACAAAATCAACTTTTGTTATGTCTAATACAAGTACAGGAAAATCATTTTGCTTCCTTAGATAATCAAGGTATTTATCCTGAATATTTTGCAAATACGCATCAGAAATATTTTGTTCAAACTCTCTTCCTCTTTTCTTAATATTTTGTTGCAGTCTTACAATATCAGCATATAAATAAACCAACAAATCAGGCTGTGATAAAGATGAGGACATGATATCAAATAATCTATTAAAAAGCTGCAGCTCATCATGTTGGAGGTTGTTTTGTGCAAATAATTTTGATTTCACAAAGAAGTAATCTGATATCATCTGGGGCTGAAATAAATCCTGTTCCTTTAAATTTTTAAGTTGATGATACCTCTCTGCCATAAAAAAAAGCTCCAAAGGGAAAGCATGCTTATCTGGTGCTTCATAAAACTTTGGCAGAAAAGGGTTATCAGCAAATGCTTCAAGTATCAATCTCACTTTATAGTCAGCTGCAAGCATAGTTACTAAAGTAGTTTTTCCACTGCCAATATTTCCTTCAATGGCAATATGTTTATACTGCATATTCAACTACTTTTTCCATATCTTTTGACTCTTTAAGTAACTCAGAAACGGTTTTGTTATATTTCGGATGAATAAGATCTGGAGCAATTTCATTTAAGGGCATCAATACAAAGTTTCTTTCATGCATATGCTTGTGAGGGATACACAAATCAGGAGTTTCAATAATCTCATTATTAAAGAAAATAATATCAATATCAATTAATCTTTCTCCCCATTTTTCAATCCGAACTCTCCCTAAGTTATTCTCAATTTTAAGCACAGATACTAAAATGTCTTTAGCCGAAAGCAAAGTTTTAACTTTAAGTATCTGATTCAAATAACTATCTTGTCCATCAACTCTCCAGGGTCTACTTTCATAAATTTGAGAGCGAATATTTACCTTGCCAATATGCTCTGAGATTTCTTGAACTGCATCAGAAAGAAGCTGTTCTCTTTCTCCTAAATTACTGCCTAATTGCAAGTATACTGTATTCATGTTTTAAAAATTACTCAAATATAGAAAGAAAGATACAATACAACTGTCTAAAAATTGTATTTTTATCAACTCAAAAAAATACACTATGAAATCATTTTTCAAAAACATTTTGTCAACTATAATAGGAATAGGAATATCAATAATTGTTATTATATTATTATTTGTTGGGCTAATTACTGTAATCAGTTCTGAGAAAACAACACCTATTAAAGAAAACAGTATTCTAAAAATTGATTTAGCAAATACATCAGTTGTTGAGCGAACATCTGAGAATCCATTTGATGCAATTAATCTATCAGGAGAAGTAGCAAAAACGATTGAACTAAAAGAAGTGTTAGATAATATTGAAAAGGCTAAAACAGATGACAATATAAAATGTATTTACATTAACACCTCTTTTGTAAATGCGGGATTAGCACAAATAGAAGAAATTAGAAATAAACTATTAGAATTTAAAAACACAAGTAAACCAATTATTGCCTATTCGGAAGTGTATTCGCAATCAGCATATTATTTAGCGTCAGTTGCAAATAAAATTTATCTTAATCCAGAAGGAATTATTGAACTAAAAGGATTATCTATATCTCAATTATTTTTCAAGGGTCTATTAGAAAAATTAGATGTTGATATGCAAATTATCAGACATGGTAAATTTAAAAGTGCTGTTGAACCATTTACCTTAGAAAAAATGAGCCCTTCCAATAGAGAGCAAATGACACTTTTTCTTAATTCGATTGCAGATAATATTATGGATAGTATCTCAAGTCAAAGAGGATTTACATTATCTAAAATTCAAAAACATGCAAACAACCTAAGCTTAGAAAACGCAAAAAGTTGCCTTGAATTAGATTATGTAGATGCTTTACTTTACCAAGATCAAATTGAGGATAGCTTACGTGTGGTTTCTGGTGGTGAAAAATTAAACTTTATCTCTCTTAAAAAATATACTGCTGTAAAATTACAAAAGGAAGAAATCAGCAGAAATAAAATTGCCATCATCTATGCAACTGGGACGATTTATTCTGGGAAAGGAGACGAAAAGAATATCGGTTCTGAAACTACTGCTAAAGCTATTAAAAAAGCAAGAGAAGATAAAAATGTGAAAGCCATTGTTTTTAGGATTAATTCTGGAGGAGGAAGCTCTTTAGCTTCTGATGTCATATGGAGAGAAACAGTTTTAGCAAAAGCAGAAAAACCACTTGTAATTTCTATGGGAGACTATGCTGCTAGTGGAGGATATTATATAGCTTGTGCTGCTGATAGTATTGTAGCAAATCCTACTACGCTTACTGGTTCTATTGGCGTATTTGGTATGGTGCCAAATCTGCAAAAATTCTACAAAAATAAGTTAGGGATTACTATGGACACAGTAAATACAAGCAAATATGCTGACATAGGGATGAAGAGACCTCTGACTAATTTTGAAAAAAACAAAATACAAAAAAATGTTGAACATGTTTATAACACATTTATTACGCGTGTATCTGAGGGAAGAAATATGAGTAAAGCAGCAGTCGATGAAATTGGACAAGGTAGAGTTTGGACAGGTTATGACGCAAAATCAATAGGGCTAATTGACAGTTATGGAGGCATTGAAAAGGCTATTGAAATTGGGGCATTACTAGCTGAAATTGAAGATTATAGAATTATTTCTCTACCAAAAAAGAAAGATCCTTTTACTGAATTAGCTCAGCAATTAGGATCAGAAACAAATATTACTGACGTAGTAATAACAAAATTAGGTTTTAGAACTAAACTAATAGAGCCTATTGAAAATTTTCTAAACGAAGATAGAATTCAAGCAAGGATTCCTTTTATTATGGAATTAAAATAAAGTTCCTTGAGAAACCTCTTGAATAGAAAATTCTGAGACAAAACCCTCATGAGAACGAACATTAAACACCCTGTCTTCATCAAGCAATAAATATTGTCCCTTAATTCCTAAAAGTATTCCTTCTAAAGTTGGGGTGCTCTCCAACTTAACACTCTTTATTTTGTTTGGATATTTAGTTACAGGATATTTTATTTCAGTTACGGTATTATCTGGCACAATATATTGTTTCAATTCTTCCGGAATATGTTCTAAAAGTTCTTCTTTCATTTTTACTAAATCTACAGATTCGGGAGTCCCTGAAAGCATTTTCCTCCAATTAGTTACATCAGCCACAAAGCGTTTTAAAGAAACCTCGATATCTCCTGAAAATCTTCTATTAGGAACCTCAGCTAATAAAATAGCTTGACTTGCCCCTTGATCCATCCACCTAACAACTCCTTGTGTGCCTCTAGTAATTCCTACTTTTATTCCTGATGAATTTGCCAAATAAACATAATGTGAGGTGATTTGAAATTTTTTTTCCCACTCTAAATCTCTTTCTTCAATTCCTAAATGGGCAGTACAAAGTTCTGGCTTAAAAATTGATTGAGATGCCAATGGGGAGTTCCAATAACATTTGTAACAATATCCTGAGTTTCTATAAAAGGCACTCATTTTTTTGCCACAACTACAAATTACCACGCCACTCCAAGTTATTTTAAGTTGTTTCCCAATATAGCTATTCATATTATGAATTTCCCCATGAATATCTAAAGTGTAATGCACAACATCTTTTAATTCGGTATTCATTTTTTTTATCGTATCTCTCAACATATTTTTTGTATTTTTCAGCCCTTAAATTTACAAAATTGAATTACTTCTCAATCAAAAACTCTATACTTTCTTTGATAATGCAAAAACGCATTAAAAACATTAATAAATTTATTGAGAACCCTATTGAATATCAAACAAATGTTTTTAACTATTTAATCAAAAAAGGGCTAAAAACAAAATTTGGAAAAAACCATTATTTCAATAAAATAACTAATTACACCTCATTTAAAAAACAAATACCAATCAGAACCTATGAAGAGATAGAGTCTTATATTACAAAAATAAGAAAAGGAGAAAAAAATGTTCTTTGGCCTGGAAAAGTAAACTCTTTTGCAAAATCATCTGGGACTAGTAATAGTAAAAGTAAGTTTATCCCTATCACCAACGAATCCTTGTATAATTGCCATTTTAAAGCAGGAAAAGATATGCTTTCGTTGTATGAAAATAATTTTCCTAATACAAATATATATAATGGAAAGGGACTAATGCTTGGTGGCACTCTTAAAAAAGCAGCAGGTGAAAAATTAAAAGAAGGAGATTTATCCGCAATTCTTTTAGATGAGTTTCCTTTTTGGGTGAATTACCATAGAGTGCCCGATATTGATACCGCACTAATGCAAGATTGGGATAAGAAATTAGATAAAATTGCAAGACAAGCGGTAAACAAAAACATAACAAACTTAACTGGAGTGCCCTCCTGGATGTTGATTCTACTAAAAAGAATTTTACAATTAAGTGGCAAAAATAATATTTCAGAAGTCTGGCCTAATTTAGAACTATACATGCATGGAGGAGTAAATTTTAATCCTTACAAAGAACAATTTGAAGCGCTTATTCCATCTAATAAAATGAACTATCTAGAAGGATATAATGCCTCTGAAGGCTTTATAGGAATACAAGATAAAAATCCAAGTGAAGGGATGTTGCTGATGCTTAATTATGGTATTTTCTATGAATTCATTCCTATGAAAGAATACCGCAAAGGAAAACGAGACGCAATAAGTCTCTCAGAAGTTAAATTAGATAAACGTTATGCTTTAGTTATCACAACTAATGGAGGTTTATGGAGGTATTTAATAGGTGATGTAATTCAATTTACTAGTCTCTTCCCTTTTAGAATAAAGATAATGGGAAGAACAAAAAGTTACATCAATACTTTTGGAGAGGAGTTAATGGTTCATAATACAGATACCGCAATAAGCAAAAGCTGTAAGAAATACAATTGCTCTATAGCTGATTATACAGTAGCACCACTTTTTATTAATGATCAATCAGGAGGGCATCAATGGTTTGTTGAATTTTCAAAAAAACCACAAGACTTGAACCTTTTCATGCAAGAGGTAGATCGTCAAATCAAGCAACTAAACTCTGATTATGAGGCAAAAAGAAGTAATAATCTTATTCTCAAATTTCCTGAATTAATAGTTATTGAAAATAATGAATTCTACCTTTGGCTTAAAGAAAATCAAAGACTTGGTGGACAGCATAAAATCCCTAGATTGACTGAAAATAGAGAAATTGCAGAAAAGATTCTATCTATTAAGACAAGTTTTCAACAAAAACCACTACTAACTAAAAATAACTATAACTAAAAATAATACTTTTTTTATTTTAGTCAAAAATTTAGAAAATGCATATAGCAATTGCCGGAAATATTGGTTCAGGAAAAACAACGCTAACAACCAAATTAGCAAAACACTACAAATGGGAGGCGCATTATGAAGATGTGGAAAACAACCCCTACTTAAATGATTTTTATAAAGACATGCAAAGATGGTCTTTCAATCTACAAGTATTCTTTTTAAATAGCAGATTCAGACAAATTGTAGCTATTAAAGAAAGCGGGAAAAAATACATCCAGGATAGAACAATTTTTGAAGATGCGAAAATATTTGCGCCTAACTTGCATCAAATGGGGTTAATGAGTTCGAGAGACTTTGATAATTATATGGAGATTTTTAATCTTATGGATGGTTTTATTGATGGCCCAGACTTATTAATTTACTTAAGAGCTTCTGTCCCAACCCTTGTTGAACAAATTCAAAAAAGAGGAAGAGAATATGAAAATAGCATTCGTTTAGATTACCTTACAAGACTTAACGAACGCTATGAGGCTTGGATAGGGGAATACACGAAAGGCAAATTATTAATAATTGATGTTGATGATATAAACTATGATGAAAGTGATGAGGACTTAAGTGGTATTCTTGAAAAAATTGATGCAGAGATAAATGGCTTATTCTAAGGCAAGTGCCATTTAAGATTATAAAAGAAAAGCCGAGCAAATGCTTGGCTTTTCTTTTATATATCAATACAATTATTAATTGTTATTTGTCGTCAGATATAACAGCATCAAGATTAGTATTATCAATTACCTCATCATCTTCAATGATTACTTCAATTGATTCTAAGTCATCTTGTTCTACATCTAAATTATGACCACCTAAGATAGGGGCAATTACTAATCCAATTAAACAAGTTAATTTAATTAAGATATTCATTGAAGGACCTGAAGTATCTTTAAATGGATCTCCAACAGTATCTCCAGTAACAGACGCTTTATGTGCATCAGAACCTTTATAAGTCATTTCACCATCAATCTCAACGCCTGCTTCAAATGATTTTTTTGCATTATCCCAAGCTCCTCCTGCATTATTTTGGAAGATTGCCCAAAGCACTCCAGAGACTGTAACCCCAGCCATATAGCCTCCAAGCATCTCAGCAATAATCATATTATCCATTCCAAATAACATTGGCACAAAAGCAATAACTAATGGAAATCCAATAGTTAATAACCCTGGCATCATCATTTCTTTTAATGATGCTTGAGTAGAAATCGCAACACATTTATCATATTCTGGTTTACCAGTACCTTGCATAATTCCTGGAATTGCTTTAAATTGTCTTCTTACTTCATATACCATTTCCATAGCAGCTTTACCAACAGCATTCATTGCTAAAGCAGAAAAGACTACCGGAACCATAGCTCCAACAAATAACATAGATAATACAGGGGCTTTAAAAATATTAATGCCATCAATACCAGTAAAAGTAACATATGCTGCAAATAAAGCCAGTGATGTTAAAGCTGCAGAAGCAATAGCAAAACCCTTCCCTGTTGCAGCTGTTGTATTACCAACTGAATCTAAGATGTCTGTTCTTGTTCTAACAATTGAATCTTGCTCACTCATTTCTGCAATTCCACCAGCATTATCAGAGATCGGGCCAAAAGCATCAATAGCTAATTGCATAGCAGTAGTTGCCATCATTGCAGATGCAGACATGGCAACACCATAAAATCCTGCTAATGCGTATGAGCTCCAAATTGCACCAGCAAATAATAATACTGTTGGGAATGTGGAAATCATTCCAGTAGCTAAACCTGCAATAATATTTGTTCCAGCTCCCGTACTTGATTGTTCAACAATTTTTAAAATTGGCTTTTTGCCTAATCCTGTATAATATTCAGTAACTGAAGAAATAACGCCCCCAACAATTAAACCTACAATTGTTGCATAAAACACTCTCATCGCTGAAATTTCAATTAAACCTTCACCAAAGAATTCCATCTTCATAGTAGAAGGCAACATATAATTAACTAGGAAATAAGATGAAATAGCAACCAATATAATAGAAGTAATATTCCCTTTATTTAGAGCTCCCATTACTTGAGCTTCTTTTGCATCATTATCTTTAATACTAACTAACATAGTGCCTAATAATGATATGACAACACCAACTCCAGCAATTGCCATTGGCAATAAAATTGGGCCAATTCCTCCAAAAGCATCATTAATACTACCTCCCATATCTTTAATAATATAATTTCCAAGAACCATTGCTGCTAAAACTGTAGCTACATAAGAACCAAATAAATCAGCCCCCATTCCAGCTACATCACCAACATTATCGCCAACATTATCAGCAATTGTTGCTGGATTTCTTGGATCATCTTCAGGAATACCAGCTTCAACTTTACCTACTAAGTCAGCTCCAACATCAGCAGCTTTTGTATAAATACCTCCACCTACTCTTGCAAATAATGCTATAGATTCAGCTCCTAATGAAAAACCCGCAAGTGTTTCAAGTACAATAGTCATATCGTGTACCCCTTTCCATTCACCACCCATAAAATAGTTATAGAAAATAATAAAAAAGGCTGTTAAGCCAAGTACTGCTAAACCAGCTACGCCTAATCCCATGACAGTACCTCCTCCAAAAGAAACTTTTAATGCATCTGGCAAAGATGTTCTAGCAGCTTGGGTAGTTCTTACATTGGTTTTTGTAGCAATTTTCATTCCTATATTACCTGCATATGCAGAGAATATAGCTCCACAAATAAATGCAATTACAATTAACCAATGAGTTGATGGCACAACTAATGAGACTATAAATAATAACACACTTACTACTACCACAAATATTGCTAATAATCGGTATTCAGCTTTTAAAAATGCTAAAGCTCCTTCATAGATATAATCAGAAATCTCTTTCATTTTACCATCTCCTGCATCTTGTTGCAATACCCAAGATTTCTTTACTGACATGTAAAGTAATCCTACTAGTGCCAAAACTGCTGGCATATAAATTATAATTGTCTCCATTGTGTTATTTTTAGTTTATATCTTGTTTAAAAATGGGTGCAAAAATAGTATTTTTTAACAGATCAAAGAGCATCAAGCTATTTTATGTGATTCAAACTGATATTTATCTTATTATAAACGCCTATATTTAGTGCATTTTATCTAAGTTTGCGATTATTAATTTAAAACACTTGAAGAATGAATATTGTAGTTTGCATAAGTAGTGTCCCTGATACTACTGCAAAAATTAACTTTACGGATAACGGAAAAGAATTTGATGCTGATGGAGTACAGTTTGTAATTAATCCTTATGATGAATTTGGACTTACAAAAGCAATGATGCTCAAAGAAAAAAATGGGGGAAAAGTAACCATTATTACAGTAGGAGATGCAACAGTTGAGCCCGTGATGAGAAAAGCACTTGCAATTGGTGCTGATGAAGCAATCAGAATCAACATAAGCGCTAAAGATAGTTACTCAACAGCTACTAAGCTTGCAAATTACTTAAATGACAATCCTGCTGATTTAATTATCACAGGAAAAGAGTCAAGCGATTATAATGGAGGGGCTGTAGGTGGAATGCTAGCAGAAATGCTTGACTTGCCATTTATTAATGCGTGTAATGGGCTAGATATTTCTGAAAATACAGCAAAAATTACACGAGAGATTGATGGAGGGAAAGAAAACATCTCGGCAAATCTACCTTTTGTAATTGGCGGGCAAAAAGGCTTAGTGCAAGAATCTGAGCTTAGAATCCCTAATATGAGAGGAATTATGCAAGCAAGGACAAAGCCCTTACAAGTGGTTGAATCATCAAATAATGAAAATTTAACAACATCAATTAGTTTTGAAAAACCAGAAAAAAAAGGAGCTTGTAAATTAGTAGATGCTGATAATGTAGCTGAACTGGTTTCCTTACTACACAATGAAGCAAAAGTTATATAATTAAAAGAGCTTAAAAATGTCAGTATTAGTATATACAGAAAGTTGGGAAGGAAATTTTAGAAAAAGTACTTATGAGGCTGTTTCTTACGCAAGTGAGACTGCCAAATTATTAGGAACAGATGTTATTGCTATTGCATTTGGAAATGAAAGTGATCATGAATTGAAAACATTAGGGAACTATGGGGCAAATAAAGTGTTAGCTGCAAGTGGCGTTGAGAAAGGAGATAGTAAAACTGCAACTCATCTTTTTACAACTAATACATCAGATGCAAATATCATTATTTTTGCAAACACTTATACATCAAAAATGATTGCTCCCAGATTAGCTGCAAAACTTAAAGCTGGAATTGCATCTAATGTAATTACTGTCCCATCTAGTACTTCTCCAATACAAATTAAACGAAAATCATTTTCTAGCAAAGCTCTTGAAGACATTACAATTAATACAGAACAAGCAATCATTATTTTAGCCCCAAATGCTTTTGGATTAGTAGAGTCTGGTAACGACTGTAAAATTGAAAAAATTAAAGTAAATAGTAATGCAAGTGTTACTATTAATGGACAAGAAGTAGCAAGCGGAAAAATATCGTTAGCAGAAGCAGAAATCATCGTGTCAGCAGGCAGAGGCTTGAAAGGTCCAGAAAATTGGAAAATGATTGAAGAGTTAGCCGATTTACTTGGAGCTGCAACAGCATGCTCTAAGCCTGTATCCGATATTGGTTGGAGACCTCATGGCGAACATGTCGGTCAAACTGGAAAAGCAGTTGCCCCTAACCTTTACATTGCAGTAGGAATTTCAGGAGCAATACAACATTTAGCTGGTGTAAATTCTTCAAAAATAATGGTTGCCATTAATACTGACCCTGAAGCTCCATTTTTTAAAGCAGCTGACTACGGTATAGTTGGGGATGCATTTGAAGTTGTTCCAAAATTAATAGAAGAAATTAAAAAATTAAAATAATTTGGATTTTGTTCAATTAGATATAGCAGCAATAAAACAAAGTGACTCGCAAAACAATGCCTATGTTTTGCTGTTAAATGAAACCATTGGGGAACGACAACTCCCAATTGTAATTGGTTGGTGTGAGGCCAGATCAATTGCAATAGCACTTGACGGCACTGAGGAACCAGACAGGCCATTAACTCATGATTTATTTAAAACTATGGGAGATAAGTTTAATATTACGGTTCAGAAAATTGTAATTCACACCTTAATTGAAGGGATCTTTCATTCCTCATTTCATTGCAAACATAAAGACACTGGTGAAGAAGTGGCAATTGACGCTAGAACATCTGATGCAATTGCAATTGCCATAAGACATGGCTGTCCTATTTTTACTTATGAAGATATTTTAACACGAGCCGGAATTATTATTAGTAGTATTCGTGAAGATAAAGATGCTGAAGATTTAAACCTTGAAGAAGAAGACGATAAAATGGCAGAGCCTCAAGGAATTAATACTTTTAGTGTAGTAAAACTAAAGAAAATGTTAGCTACTGCAATTGAAGAGGAAAATTACGAAAAGGCATCTGAAATAAGAGATGAATTAAATAAACGGAAAGGGAAATAACATGAAAAAAATCTGCTTACTCATTGCTTTTTTAGCAGTTGCTTTTTTTTCCTTCTCTCAAAGTATTAGTGGTAAGTGGAATTTTCAATCTATCCTACCTGATACTATATCAACTGGCGAAAACCTAAAAGTTATTTCTGATGGAGATGCAATGCAAATAAAGGATGATGGAAGTTTTCATTATGAAATTGCAAAAGAAAATCTAATTGCAAACGGAATCTGGGAATTAGCAGGAAAGAAATTATCTTTTCATTACTCTCTCCCCAAAAAGATTACCAGAACTTATCAAATAACCGCTGATGAAAAATCTTTAATTTTAAATGAAAATGGGATTAATTTTTCTTTTAAAAAAGAAAAATCCATAATAGTTAAAACGTCAGGCATTACTTTATCTTCCGTTTTTAGAGGACTACTTGGTCTTATTTCTCTTTTGCTTATTGCCTTTTTATTTAGCCGTAATAGAAAAGGAATTGATTGGGCATTAGTTGGTAAAGGGTTAGGGATTCAAATGCTTTTTGCAATTTTAATACTTAAAGTTTCTTTTGTCTCAACAGGATTTGAGTTTGTAGGAAAAATATTTACCAAGGTTATTTCTTTTACTCAGGATGGCACTATGTTTCTTTTCAAATCATTTGAAACAGGAATAATAGAATCCCCTCTTGTCAACTTTGCTATAATGATTTTACCAACTGTAATATTCTTTTCGGCTCTAACATCACTTTTTTATTATTGGGGAATTTTACCAAGAATTGTTTACGGATTTGCTTGGTTTATGAAAAGAACAATGAAATTATCTGGACCTGAAAGTGTAGCTGCAGCTGGAAATATATTTTTAGGACAAACAGAGTCTCCATTACTAGTAAAGCCTTATTTAAATAATATGACTATGTCGGAAATGATGTGTTTGATGAGTGGAGGGATGGCAACAATTGCTGGCGGTGTTTTAGCAGCTTATATTGGCTTTTTAGGAGGAGATGATCCTGTTCAGCAATTAATTTTTGCAAAGCATCTATTAGCTGCATCAGTTATGTCAGCACCAGCTGCTGTTGTGGCAGCAAAAATATTATT
>JAYZYW010000034.1:0-14815 GCA_036139835.1 Bacteroidota bacterium | reverse complement strand
CTCAAAATAGTCATTATAAAAAACTTTCTAATTTACAATCTTTTTCCTAATACAAAAAACTATTATACGGATATCTTGTCTCGTGTAGTGGTTTAATTCTACGGTACATTTCATCTCTCAAATCATCAAAATGAGTTTTATTAAGTGCAGAAATAAACATTGCATTACCTTCAATCTTTGACATCCAAGTTTTTTGCAAATCTTTTAAAGAAAGATTTTCCTTAGTTGTTAGAGTTAAATCATCATCATCTTTTTCAATAAAAGTATAGGCATCAATTTTATTAAACACTAAAAGTGTTGGCTTATCATTCACTCCAAGTTCTGCAATAGTTTTATTAACTACATCAATATGATCCTCAAAATTTGGATTTGAAATATCTACTAAATGAATCATAAAATCAGCTTCTCTTACCTCATCTAAAGTTGATTTAAAACTTTCAACCAACTGATGTGGTAGTTTGCGAATAAAGCCGACAGTATCTGTTAATAAAAAAGGGAGGTTCCCAATAACCACCTTTCGAACAGTAGTATCAAGTGTTGCAAAAAGTTTGTTTTCAGCAAACACTTCTGATTTTGCTAATTTATTCATCAAGGTTGATTTGCCAGCATTTGTATACCCTACTAAAGCTGCTCTTATTAAATGCTCACGCCCTTTTCTTCTTGTTGATGATTGCTTGTCAATCTTTTGTAATTTCTTCTTTAATAGTGCTATCTTATCTCTAATAATTTGTCTGTCTGTTTCTATTTGAGTCTCTCCAGGCCCCCTCATTCCAATCCCTCCTTTTTGCCTTTCAAGGTGAGTCCACATTCCTGTTAATCTTGGTAAAAGATATTGATATTGAGCCAATTCCACTTGTGTGCGAGCTTGAGCTGTCTGTGCTCTACTAGCAAAAATATCCAGAATTAGATTACTCCTATCTAATATTTTACATTTTCCTTCTAGAAACCTTTCAATATTCTTAATTTGAGAAGGGGTTAAATCATCATCAAAGATTAAAATGTCAATTTCATTTTCCTCAACATACAGTTTTACTTCCTCTATTTTTCCTTTACCAATAAAGGTCTTATTGTCAGGGTGTGGTAATCTTTGAGTGAAATTCCTTTCGGGTTTAGCTCCAGCAGTCTTTGCTAAAAAGGCTAATTCATCTAAATACTCATAAGCCTGATCCCGTGTAACATCAGGAGTTATTAAACCAACAAGTACTGCTTTCTCCATTTTATAATTACACCTCTTTCTCTTTCCTGTTTCTAATAAAACCTTGTATAAATACAGTCATAGCTAAGATGCTAGTACACATCATTATTCCAACACGTATTATTGCAATACTATCATCTCTAGATATAGCTCCTGTAAGAGGCTTTATTAAACCTAATACTGCCAATAATGTTAAAATAACCGCAATATGAGCAATAGCCTTATTTTCATTTTTGATTCCAATTGTGCACATCAATAAGATAGCTCCAATAAAAGTAGGTATAAGTGCGGTGATTGATGGGGTTTCAGAAGTAAAATATGCCCATAATGGGAAAAGAATTAAACTAATTGAATTTATTAAATTTACTCGTACTGTAGTCATAGCTTATATTGATTTTAAATTAATTAATTGAGACACAAATAAACAAAATTATTACATAAAATTTTATTAATTTCACGCCTTTAATTTAAATTATATGAAGATTTTAAGAATAATTATTGCGTTAGCATTATGTAATCAGATCTTTGCTCAAGAAACTTTTCCTGTAAATGGTGTAGCAGAAACTTTTAAGCCTATTTATGCTTTTACAAATGCAAATATTATAAGTAGTCCTGGGGTTGAGTTTAAAAATAGTACTCTATTAATACAAGGGGATAAGATCCTTGAATTAGATACTAACCTTAACATTCCAAAAGGGGCTATTATTTATGATTTAAATGGCGATTATATTTATCCATCATTTATCGATTTATACTCAGATTATGGTTTGCCAAAAGCCCAAAAAGGAAAATATCATTATTACCGTCCGCAATACAAAAGCAATAAATCTGGAGCCTATCACTGGAATGAAGCAATTCACCCGGAGATAAATTCTAGCGAAGAATTTAGTTCAAATAATGATGATGCCAAATCATACCTGTCAAATGGATTTGGAGTTGTGCTTACGCACATTCAAGATGGAATTTTAAGAGGATCTGGCGCTTTAGTTTCTTTATCAAAAAAATCTGATAATGAGAATCTTTTGATAAAAGATTGTGCTGCTTTCTATTCGTTTAAAAAAGGTGTTTCAACACAAAAAAACCCAACCTCACTTATGGGGAGCATAGCACTTATCAGGCAAACTTTTTTAGATTCAGAATGGTATAAAAGCCAAAAAAACCAAAAAAACCTATCATATGATGCATTTGTAAAGCAGCAAGAATTACCACAAATCTTTTCTTTAAATGACGAACTAGATTATAACAGAATTTACAAAATTACTGACGAATTTGAAGTTGATTTTATAATAAAAGGAAATGGAAAGGAATTCCTTAGAATTGATGAGGTGGAAAGCACTAAATTTTCAGTAATTATCCCCCTTAACTTTCCCAATGCTTATGAAGTCAGTAACCCAGAAACTGCAGATTGGATTAGTTTACAAAAACTAAAGAATTGGGAGGCAGCTCCTTACAATCCTGCTCTATTAGCGCAAAATGAAATTGAGTTTTGTATTACATCTGCAGATCTAAAAAATTCTAAAGATTTCTTAAAAAAATTGCGGATTGCTATTACAAAAGGGCTTAGTAAAGAAGATGCCTTAGCTGCTTTAACAACCACTCCTGCTCGCCTTGTTGGGGCTGACAATATAGTAGGGACCTTAGAGGCCGGAATGCTTGCTAACTTTATAATTACATCAGATGATATATTTGAAAAAGGAAATATTTATGAAAATTGGACTTTGGGAGAAAAGCATATTATTAATAAGAAACAAAATGTTGATATAAGAGGACATTATACTTTTAACTCTGATGAGTTTGAAAATAAACTAATCACTATTAAAGGAGAGTTGTCAAAACCTAAAACAATATTTCACGAATTAGATTCTGCGATTCTTATTACAAACCTATCTGAGAACAATCTTAATTTATCAACTAATGATGGCAGCTTTAGAGCGATTGGAAAATTTATTAATGGCGCTATAAATGGCAGATATCAAAATGGAAAAGGCGAATACAATAATTTCACTATGATTCGTGACTCTCTATTTATTAACCAAAAAAAAGAATTAACTAATGATAAAATAAATACTTCAATTCCTGCAATTTGGTTTCCTAATAAAGCGTTTGGATTTGAAAATCCGCCACAACACAAAAATGTGCTTTTCAAAAACGCTACTATTTGGACAAATGAATCTGAAGGGATTTTACAAAACTCGGATGTAATAATTTCTGAGGGGAAAATCATTGCAATTGGCGGGTTATTAAATCCTCTTGATTATTTTCAAGAAGGAGAGTTTGAAATCATTGATGCATCAAAATTACATTTAACATCTGGAATAATTGATGAACATTCTCATATTGCAATCAGTAGAGGGGTAAATGAAGCTAGTCAAGCCGTTTCTTCAGAAGTTCGTATTGGTGATGTAATAAACCCAAATGATCATAATATTTACAGGCAATTATCAGGGGGGACAGTTGCTTCACAATTATTACATGGTTCGGCTAATCCTATTGGGGGGCAATCAGCAATAATTAAACTAAGATGGGGTTCAAATGCTGAAGAAATGAAAATTGCAGGTGCTGATAAATTTATAAAATTTGCACTAGGAGAAAATGTAAAACAGAGTAATTGGGGGGATTTTGAAAACGAAAGATTTCCTCAAACAAGAATGGGTGTAGAACAAGTTTTTTATGATGCCTTTTATAGAGCAAGGGCATATCAAAAAATTTGGAGAGACTATATTAATTTATCAAGTAGTGAAAGAAAAAACACCCCTGCTCCAAGAGAAGACTTAGAGCTAAATGCATTGGTTGAGATTTTAAATTCTGAAAGGTTTATTACTTGTCATTCTTATGTGCAATCTGAGATAAATATGCTAATGCATGTGGCTGACTCTATGGGCTTTACTGTTAATATTTTTACTCATATTTTGGAAGGATATAAAGTGGCGAAAAAAATGAAAGAACATGGAGCTGGAGCCTCTACTTTCTCTGATTGGTGGGCTTATAAATTTGAAGTAAATGAAGCTATCCCGTACAATGCGACACTTCTAAATAATGCTGGAGTTATTACCGCCATTAATTCTGATGATGCTGAAATGGGAAGAAGATTAAACCAAGAGGCGGCTAAAGCAGTAAAATATGGAGGAACATCAGAAGAAGACGCTTGGAAAATGGTCACTCTTAATGCCGCTAAATTATTACATTTAGATGATAGGATGGGAAGTATTAAAATAGGAAAAGATGCAGATATTGTTCTTTGGACGGAAAATCCTCTTTCAGTTTATGCTAAGGTACTACAAACTTATATTGATGGCAAGCTAATGTTTGAGGTAGAATTTGATAAACAATTACAAGAGAGAGATAAACAAGAAAGAATGCGAATTATCAAACTAATGATGGAAGATAAAAATGGAGAGGAGAAAACAAAAGCAGAACCAACTATAGAAAAATTATACCATTGTGATACTGAATATGACGAATAAAATACTAACAACAATTATTGCACTCATTATAACTATAGGTGCAAATGGACAAAAACCAACATTATTTATTGGTGCAACTGCGCATTTAGGGAATGGAGAAGTAATACAAAATGCAGCAATAAGCGTAAAAAATGGAAAGTTTGATCTAGTCGCTGACGCTAGCATAATAAGAATTGATCCTAGCGCTTTTGATACTATTTATAAAATTTACGGAAAACATATTTACCCTTCATTTATAGTGCCAAATACCACCTTAGGTATTACTGAGATTGATGCGGTAAGAGCGTCCCGAGATTACAGAGAGACGGGAGGAATCAATCCAAATATAAGATCATTAATTGCATACAATACTGACTCAAAAGTAACCAAAACTGTACGGTCAAATGGTGTGCTTATAGCACAAGTTACCCCAAGAGGAGGTTTAGTTTCTGGGCAATCATCAATTATGCATTTAGATGGAGATAATTGGGAAGATGCTACATTAAAAATTGATGATGGCATACATATTAATTGGCCAAATTCTTATTACAATACTGGATGGTGGGCTGAGCCTGGAGAAACAAAAGAAAACAAAGAATATCAGAACCAAATAAGTGAGCTTGAAAAATTATTTTCACAAGCAAAAGCTTACGAATCCTCATCAAATATTGTAGATCTTAAAATGGAAAGCATGAAAGGGCTATTTGATGGAACAAAAAATTTGTATATTCATACTAATAGTTCAAAAGACATGCGTGATGCTATTGATTTTTCAGAAAAACATCATGTTAAAAATATAATAATTGTAGGAGGAGAAGATGCTCTTGCTATTTCTGCTATTTTAGTTAAAAAAAACATCCCTGTTATACTAAATAGAATACATAGATTGCCAAAATCTCAAGATAGCCCAATTGATGAGCCATTTAAACAAGCTAAGAAATTAAATGATGCAGGAATATTATTCTGCCTGAGCTATGAAGGAGATATGGAGGCAATGGGGGCTAGAAATTTATCTTTTACTGCCGGAACTACTGTTGCTTACGGACAAGAATATGAGAAAGCAGTACAGTCAATTACATTAAATACTGCTAAAATTCTTGGCATAGCCGATGTTGTTGGCTCTATTGAAAATGGGAAAAACGCAACATTTTTCATCTGCTCTGGTGACGCTTTAGACATGCGAACAAATAATATTGAGGAAGCTTTTATTAATGGACTTCCTATTGAATTAAACAATCATCAAAAAGAGCTGTTTAATAAATATAAGAATAAATAATTTTACTATACTCTTGATTTTGGCTAATAGCCAATATTTTTTCGGACTCTCCCCAAAACTTCTCTTGCAATAACTCTCGCTTTTTCAGCTCCCTTTGCAAGTTCTGAATCTAAAATGTCTTTATTTTCCATCAAGTGATGAAATTTTTTTCTTTCAGATTTATACTTGTCACAAATAAGTTCAAAGAATTCCTTTTTGGCATCCCCGTAGCCATAATTTCCAGCGGCATATTTTGCTTTTAATTCGGCAGATTGGAGGTCGGAAGCTACAAGTTTATACAACTTAAATATATTGCAACTTTCTGTATCTTTTGGCTCTTCCATTGCAGTAGAATCTGTTTGAATACCCATTATTTGTTTTTTAAGTTTCTTATCTGAAAAGAAAATGTCAATCACATTATTGTATGATTTGCTCATTTTTTGTCCATCAGTACCAGGGACAATCATTACCCTCTCATCTACTTTTGTTTCTGGGCATACCAATGTGTTTGGGAATATATGATTTAACCGTGATGCAATATCTCTTGTGATTTCTAAATGTTGAACTTGATCTTTTCCAACAGGAACAATATTAGCATCATAGAGTAAAATATCTGCTGACATCAGAACAGGATAAGTGAAAAGCCCTACATTTACATCTGTAATTCTATCCAATTTATCCTTAAAAGAATGAGCTAATTTCAACCTATTAAAAGGAGCAAAACAATTCAAATACCAAGTTAACTCACAAACCTCAGTAACATCAGATTGTCGATAGAGCAAGTTCTTATCCGTGTCAAAACCAAAGGCAAGCCAAGCTGCAGCAGTAGCATAAGTATTTTCTCTTAGCAACTCCTCATCTCTTATTGTTGTAAAAGAATGAAGATCTGCAATAAAAAATAAACTTTCATTCTTTACATCTTTCGAAAGCTCTATTGCTGGAATTATAGCCCCTAATAGATTTCCTAAATGAGGTGTTCCTGTACTTTGAATTCCTGTAAGTATTCTTGTCATTTATTTAAAAGTTTGATGTTGTAAAAATAGGATTTTTATCTTTGTCCCCATGAAATGGATAGGGTATCTTTTTAGCAGCATTTGGAGATTATGGTTTTTAATCGTTTTTATACTAGTATTTCTTATTTTTATCCCTGCTTTATTTTTCTTTACAGCAATTAAAAAAGATTCAATAGCTGTTGCAAACTTAACTAGGTATTGGAGCAAACTAACCATTTGGCTTTCATTTATATTTCCTATTTTAGAATGGGAAGATAAAATTGACAAAAAAAAACATTATATATTTTGTCCTAACCATGTATCAACACTTGATATTCCATTAATTTTAGCCGTAATTCCTGTCCCCTTACAATATATTGGGAAGGTAGAAATTGCAAAACTTCCTGTCTTTGGTTACTTCTATAGAAACAATTCGGTTATTGTAAACCGAGAAAACAGAAAAGATGCATACACCGCTTTTTTAAGAGCTGGAGAAAGATTAAAAGAGGGGCTAAGTATGTGTATCTTTCCTGAAGGAGGAATCCCTCCAGCTAACATATTTCTTAAAAAATTTAAAAATGGTCCTTTTCGATTAGCAATTGAGCAGAATGTTACTGTAGTACCTATTACAATCCCTGATAATAAAAATATTTTTCCTCCAGAATATTTTAAAGGAAGACCTGGAATTGTTAGAATAAAAGTACATAAAGCAATTGACCCAAATAAATTAGCAGAAAAAACCATTGAGAATTTGAATACATCAGTTTACAATACTATTTTTACGCAATTAAAAAATTATGAGGAATAACATTAAAGTTGATAATAAATTAATAGACAGCCTATCAAAATTAGCAAAATTAAAATTTGACGAGAAGTCTGCTAAAAAAATGAAGTCAGATCTAGATGTAATTCTTGGATTTGTAGATGCTATATCAAAAGTAGATACTGATGCAATAGAACCATTAATTTATATGAGTGAGGAAATAAATATATTGCGTGATGATGAAGTTTTCAGTGAAGTTTCGCAACAAGATGCATTAAAAAATGCCCCTCAAAAAGATTCAGATTACTTTAAAGTCCCTACTGTCTTAAAAAAATAATTAGAATTTAAACCAACGTTCGGCCCTCTCTTTATTCTTTAAAGAAAAAGAATTATCTTTATAAACAAACTCATTCGTTTGATTATTATAAGTATAATCTGCCGCCCATTCTTTGTGATTTTCTGATAATTCTTCAATAGCATTCATAATAAAATGCATCTCACTATCAGTCATTGTTGGATGAATTGACATGCGTACCCATCCAGGTTTTAAAGTTAGATCTCCGTCATTTATTTTTGTGGTAATCGTAGAAGATTGCTCTTTTTCAACATTTAACAAAATATGACCATAAGTTCCTGCACAAGAACACCCTCCTCTTACTTGTATGCCATATTTGTCATTCAATAATTGCACTGCAAGATTAAAATGCAAATCATCAATATAAAAAGAATAGACCCCTAATCTTTTGGGGAAATTACTAGCCAAAACATAAGTGTTTTTTAGTTGTGAAAATTTTTGCCATACTATTTTGTGTAACTCATGCTCTCTATCTAATATGTTTTGCACTCCCATTTCCTGTTTTAACTGTAATACAAGTGCCGTTTTTATGGTCTGTAAAAATGCTGGTGTCCCCCCATCTTCTCTTGCTTCAATATTATTCACATATTTATGTTCTCCCCAAGGATTTGTCCAATCTACAGTCCCTCCACCTGGATTGTCAGGTACTTTATTTATATATAAATCTTTATTAAACACTAATACTCCTGATGCTCCAGGGCCTCCTAAAAATTTATGAGGGGAAAAATAAATAGCATCCAATTTTTGTTTTGGGTTTTTTGGATGCATATCAATATCAATATAGGGTGCCGAACAAGCAAAATCAACAAAACAAAATCCATTATTTTCATGCATTATTTCTGCAATTTCATAATAAGGAGTGAAAACACCTGTAACATTAGAGCAAGAAGTAACTGCGGCAATTTTTAACTCCCTATCATTATATTTTTCAAGCAGAACCTTAAATTGTGTCAAATCTACATGTCCATCATTTGTGTGTGGAATCACTATTACCTCAGCAATAGTTTCAATCCATGAGGTTTGATTAGAGTGATGCTCCATATGTGTAACAAAAACAATTGGCCTATTCTCAATTTTAATTTTAGCTATATATCTCTCATGAATTTTTAATCCCAAAATCCTTTGGAATTTATTCACTAACATTGTCATTCCTGCGCCTCCTGAAATAAGAATATCATTATCATTTGCCCCAACATGATTCTTGATAATGCAAGCAGCCTCATTAAAAGCTAAACTCATAGTCGCTCCTGTAGTGGAGGTCTCTGTATGTGTGTTTGCTACAAAAGGGAACACATCATTATTTAACTTTTCTTCAATCCCTTTGTAAATTCTCCCACTGGCAATCCAATCAGCATAAATAATTTTTTTTTCTCCAAACGGAGAGATAAAAGTCTGATTTCTACCAACAATATTTTCTCTAAAAAAAGCAAAGTATTTTTCTAAACTCATAGTTATTAGGATTGTGACAAACTTACACCATTTTCATAAATATCTAATACCGAATTCACACCTAATGTTATAGCTCTATTATCGTCTAAATGACCAGAGGGAAATCCAAAGCAAACAGGAAAATTATACTCCTTTATGTATTCCAAAATTATTTCTTCTGCCGTTTTTCCAAAAGGGATGTCATTATCATTCATGTCACTCATTCCTCCAATTATCATGCCTCTAACATCTTTAAATTTGCCATTTCTTTTCATATTTATCATCATTCTATCAATGTGATACAAATACTCATCTAAATCTTCAATAAAAAGAACTTTTCCAACTGTATTTATATCAGATTCTGAGCCTAACAAAGAATGTAAAACAGAAAGATTCCCCCCAACAATTTCTGTCTCGACCTTCCCCAATCGATTAAATTTATGAGATGGGCTTTTAATAATATTTGCTCTTCCAAAAAGAATGTTTTTAAAACTCTCTAAAGATTTTTGAGTGTTTTTAGAGAAATTAATTGGCATAGTAGCATGCAAAGTTGCCAGCCCAAGTTGATTTAAATGAGAATGTAAAACAGTAATATCACTATAACCAATTATCCATTTAGGATTTTTAGTTAACTTGGAAAAATCAATTTTATCAATAATGTGAACGGTGCCATAACCCCCTCTTGCACACAAAATTGCTTTTATAGAGTCATCATTAATCATGTTTTGCAAATCAGCTGCTCTTTGCTCTACAGTTCCTGAAAACTGATTGTGATCTTCAAAGAGAAATCTTCCAAAAACCACTCTTAATCCCCAAGATTCAAGAATTTCTATAGCTGGATTTAATTCTTTAAATGAGATCTTTCTGGCGGTCGCAATAATTCCAATTTTATCATCAATATTTATTTTTTTAGGGATTATCATAAAGCCAATTTATTTGGTTGTAAAACTTATCTTTGCAAAAATAATTTTTTTTAAAGATAAATGAACACAAAAAGATACACAGTTACATCAGCACTACTTTATGCCAACGGGCCTATACATATCGGTCACATTGCTGGGGCTTATTTACCCGCTGACATTTATGTTCGGTATTTAAAATCAAAAGGACATGATGTTGCTTTTATTTGCGGCTCTGATGAACATGGTGCAGCAATTACTTTACAGGCAAAAAAAGAAGGTGTATCTCCTCAAAAAATTATAGATAAATATCACTCCATCAATAAAAAGACATTTACTGATTTTGGTATTAATTTTAGTATTTATCACAGAACATCTGAAAAAACACATCATGAAACTGCACAGGATTTCTTCAAAAAATTAGAAGAAAAAAATGTTTTTACTAAAAAAACCACTAAGCAATTTTATGACAAAGAAAACAAGCAATTTTTAGCTGACAGATATATCTCTGGAAAATGTCCAAAATGTAAAAATACTGACGCTTATGGTGATCAATGTGAGAAATGTGGTAGTACTTTAAGTCCTGAAGAGCTAATCAATCCAAAATCTACTTTAAGTGGAAATCCTCCAGTTAAAAAAGAAACATCTCATTGGTATTTACCAATGCAAAACCATGAAAAATGGCTGAAAAGATGGATTGAAAAAGGCAAACTTGACGAGAAAAATCATCATGATTCTAAAGCTTGGAAAAGTCAGGTTATAGGACAATGCAAATCTTGGATTGATGGGGGATTGCAAGAAAGGGCTATGACTAGAGATTTAGATTGGGGAGTTAAAGTGCCAGTAAAAAATGCTGATGGGAAAGTCCTTTATGTTTGGTTAGACGCCCCAATTGGATATATTTCAGCGACTAAAAAATGGGCAACTGATAATGGGAAAAATTGGAAAGATTACTGGAAAAATAAAGATGCTGAGCTGGTTCATTTTATTGGGAAAGACAATATCGTTTTCCATTGTATTATTTTTCCGATTATATTAAAATCCCATGGAGGCTATATCTTGCCAACAAATGTCCCTGCCAATGCGTTCTTAACTCTAGAAGGGAAAAAACTTTCAACTTCTCAAAATTGGGCAATTTGGCTACACGAATACCTGGAAGATTTTAAAGGACAAGCAGATGCTTTGCGCTATGCACTTTGTGCTACGAACCCTGAAAATAAAGATACTGACTTTACTTGGGTAGACTTTCAGGCTAGGAATAATAATGAGTTGGTTGCGATCTTAGGTAATTTCATAAATCGCGTTGTTGTTTTAATACATAAATATTGGGGGGGAAATGTACCTTCACAAAATAATCTTGATAATTATGACAAGCAAGTTTTAAGTAAATCTGCTGATTTCCCTAATAAAATAGGAAGCTCAATTGAAAAATTCAAATTTAGAGAGGCCCTAGCAGAGCTAATGAATTTGGCTAGATTAGGCAATAAATATCTAGCAGATACCGAACCATGGAAATTAAAAAGTACTGATGAAAAAAGAACTGAAACAATCCTAAATACCGCAATACAAATTGCAGCATCTTTAGCTATATTATCAGAGCCTTTCATGCCTTTTTCTTCAGGAAGGCTAAAAAAGATATTAGCTCTTGACAATGTTAATTGGGGTGATGCTGGCGGTATTATTATTAGAAACAATCATAAAATAAACAAAGCAACTCATTTATTTGAAAAAATTGAAGATGAAAAAATTGAGGAGCAATTAACGAAACTAAAGTCCTGAATTTTTATTATTTTTAACAAAAATAACTTATTATGAAAAAACTACTTTTACTCACAACATCTCTTCTAATTAGTAATTTTATTTTCTCTCAATGTAACGGAAGATATGAAACAGAAATTTTTAGCTCAGCTCCTGACACTACAGTTAATTATTCTGATGTGTACAATGACAATGCACATAAAATGGATATTTATATCCCAGATGGAGATACCGTAACAAATAGGCCAATAATTTTATATATGCATGGAGGGGCTTTTACTGCTGGGGACAAAAGTATGGCAGACTGTATTGATTTTTGCAAATCTTTCGCTAAAAGGGGTTATGTTACAGCTTCTTTAAATTACCGACTGAGTAGTGATCCAGTTGGTTTTTTAATAAGCAATGAGGCGCAATATGAGACGGTTTTAAAAGCTGTTTCTGATGCTAAAGCTGCTGTTCGATATTTTAGAAAAAGTTTTGCAAATGGAAATCCTTGGGGAATTGATCCTAATACAATTTTTGCAGGGGGGTACTCTGCTGGGGCAGTAACCGCAATACATCAAGCCTATATAGATAATATTACTGATTTGCCTTCTTCA
The DNA here is from genome assembly GCA_036139835.1 of Bacteroidota bacterium. Classification (GTDB taxonomy): domain Bacteria; phylum Bacteroidota; class Bacteroidia; order Flavobacteriales; family BACL11; genus BACL11. Next base: position 2,128 of record JAYZYW010000034.1, on the reverse strand, counting down.
GCAACAGATAATGATGGCAGCTCATTTAATGTTCAAGATATTGTAACTAATCTTGGTGGCCCAAATGGGCTAGAAGGAGATGCGGGGAATTATGGATACTCCTCAGAATTAAGTGGTGTTATTAGTTTTGCCGGGGGAATAAATGATGTTAGCTGGATAGACAGTAATGATGAGCCACTAGTTAGTGTTCAGGGAACTAATGATGCAACCGTTAGCTATAACTGTGGTCCGGGATTAAATAATTCATTCGTCCTCACCTTATGTGGGGCAGGAGAAATGCACCCCCAAGCCGATTTAGTTGGGGTGATTAATGATAAATTAATATTCTCTGGAGAAGGGCATGGATGGGCTGGAAGTGGAGATGGTAATCCTAAGTTTATACAGGCAATAGGCTTTACAAGTGACTTTTTATTCCCCTTGTTGCCCTGCAATAGCACCACTGATATTACTGAAATCTCACAAGAAGAAAGAAAATTAATTAAAATTGTTGATGTATTAGGAAGAGTATCGAGTGTAACTGCAAACAATCCATTATTGTACATTTATTCTGACGGAAGTGTTGAGCATAAAATTATTATTAAATAATTGACCAATCATAATAGACTAGCAAAAAATCTGACTTTATAAAGATGCTGCTGGGGAATGCTTAGAATCACACCCTTATAAGCTTGAAATTATTTTTAATCTTAATAAATATCATGATAGGGGAAAACGAAATAGAACAGCCCCTAATCCCTTATTAGAGAAGTCCTTATATTTGTAAAAAAATCAGCCATGAAAAGAGAAGGAAAATCAAAAAATGATTTTAAATCCAAAACTTCTAATCAATCATCATTTAGAAAAAAGCAAAACACTAAGAAAAAGATAACTGATGGCAAGCTAAGGTTAAATAAATTTATCTCAAATACAGGGATTTGTAGCAGAAGAGAAGCAGATAAATTTATTAAAGCTGGTGTAGTAACTGTAAATGGGATTGGCATTACTCAAATGGGGTATAGAGTAAGCCCTACTGATGTGGTAAAATTTAATAACCAAAAACTCAAATCAGAAAATCTAAGATATGTGCTTTTAAACAAACCAAAAAATTATTCTGGCAGGATTAATAGTGGCACACAAACAATTTCAGTAATGAGTTTAATTTCTTCTGCTTGTAAAGAGCAAATTTATCCAATTGACAAATTAAATAAATTAGAAACTGGATTGTTAATCTTTACAAATGATACTAATTTAGCAAAAAAACTTAGAAGCAAAAATCAAATCGTAAAATCCATTTATCAAATAACTCTTAATAAGAATTTGAGTCAAACAGATTTAGAAAAAATAAGAGAGGGGGTGTTTGTAAATGGGAAAACAAATACTTTTGATTCTATATCTTATATACAAAATAAAAGAAAAAATGAAATTGGCATTGAACACAGTAGGGGGGGGACAAAGTATGTAAAAGAAATTTTTAAAAAATTAAACTATAGCACCATAAAACTTGATAGAGTGTTTTTTGGTGGATTAACTAAGAAAAATTTGCCTAGAAAACATTACAGACATCTCTCTCAAAATGAAATTAACATCTTGAAAAGACTATAAATCTATTTATTTCGTTATTGTTTTGATTATCGTACTTTTATCCTCTAAATGAAACAAATTCTCAACCGTCTTTTAAAAATTTTATTGCTCATTCTATTTATCATGGGAAGTGTTATTTTTATAATTATAACATTCTTTACTGACGACATAGAAAAAAGTGTGATAAGTAAAATACAGCAAAATATAGAAGCCCCATTAATTTTAGATGAAGTTGAGTTTACAATTTATGAGAGCTTCCCTTCTGCATCTGTAAAAATAACAAACCTACTAATTCTAGAGTCAAAAGAATTTAATAATGACACCCTTTTATTTGCTAAGCATTCTTATGTTAAAATAAGTTTGCTTGATATGATTAACAAAAATTATAACTTGCAAAATATTATAATAATTGATGGGAAAATTAATATCAAATATAATAATCTAAACTCCCCAAATTTCCTGATTTTCAAAAAAAACCCTAAAAATAAAAATCCTCTCTCAATTAAGAAAATTGCTCTTCTTAATACTGAGCTAAATATTAAAAAAGAAATTCCTATACTAGATATAA
>JAYZYW010000033.1:0-5827 GCA_036139835.1 Bacteroidota bacterium | reverse complement strand
CATGCTTTATAATAATATCTCTTAAAATTTCTAATTCCTTTTTCGAGTACAAATAACCAGTAGGATTTCCAGGATTACAAATCAGAATTGCTTTTGTTCTACTAGTAATTAATTTTTCAAAATCTTCTATAGCAGGTAGCGCAAAACCATCATTAATTGAGGTCACAATAGGTTTTACAGTTACTCCTGCCGAGATAGAAAACCCATTATAATTAGCATAAAATGGTTCTGGAATAATAATTTCATCCCCATTATCCAAACAAGAATTAAGAGCAAATAAAAGTGCTTCAGAACCACCTGTTGTTACCATTACATCATTATAATCAACATCAATGCCTAAATTTTGGTAATATGATGCTAAGCCTTTTAGATAACTTTCAAAGCCAGCTGAATGAGAATACTCTACAACCTTATCAGAAAAATTATGTATTGCGTCTAAAGCAACTTCAGGAGTATTAATATCTGGTTGCCCGATATTTAAATGCAATACTTTTGTTCCGCTTTTTTTTGCTTGCTCAGCAAATGGCACCAACTTTCTTATTGGTGACTCTGGCATTGCAACTCCTTTAGATGAAATTTTTGGCATAAAATAAATTTTGTATAAAAAAACACCCTCATTGAGGAGGGTGTAAATGTCGTAATATTTTTTGAGTTATTTTATTTCTTCTCCAAAGGAGCTCCTTCTGTTTTTTTCTCAAGATCCTGAGGGTCTTTAGGAGCAGGATTCACCTCTCCCTTAATAGTCAAAATAACAGGTTTCTTATCAGCATTAGTTGTTAATGTGATTGTTTTTGTAAATTTTCCAACTCTATTAGTTGCATATTTTACACCAATCTCACTAGTAGCACCTGGAGCAATAGGTTCTCTTGACCAAGTTGGCACTGTACAACCACAACTTCCCTTTGCATTTTTAATAATTAATGGTTCTGTTCCATTATTTGTAAATACAAATTCTCTTACCCCATCAGCATTATACTCAATTACACCATAATCAACCACCCTTGATTCAAAATCTATTGTTGCATCAACAATTACTGTTTCTGTTTGTGTTACATCAGATTTTTTATGTTTATGCTCATGAGTTTCTTTTATTTGCGCATTAACTGCAGTAACTCCAGCAACAAGTGCTAAGGATAAAAGGATTTTTTTCATTTTTCTAATTTTTTAAGATTGTTTTCAAAATAATGAACGGCAAATTTAATAAAATATTTCCTTTATACAAATAAGATATTTTAGAATTGATAAAAAGATAATAATTTGTAAGTTTATCCCCTTAAAAGCATTAAAGAAATAAATGAGTATTCCAAAAACATATAATCCACGAATAGCTGAAGATAAATGGTACCGCCATTGGCTAGAAAAAGGATATTTTTATTCTAAACCAGACAAAAGAGAAGCTTTCACAATTGTAATTCCTCCTCCTAATATTACTGGAGTGCTACACATGGGACACATGCTCAATAATACATTACAAGATGTAATGATAAGAAGAGCAAGAATGATGGGATATAATACTTGTTGGGTGCCTGGCACGGATCATGCATCAATTGCTACTGAAGCTAAAGTTGTTGCAAAACTAGCAAAAAAAGGAATCCAGAAATCTGATCTAACAAGAGAAGAATTTTTATCTCACGCATTTGACTGGAAAAATAAACATGGCGGAATGATTCTTAAACAATTAACAAAGCTTGGAGCTTCATGTGATTGGGAAAGAACAAAATTTACCATGGATGATGACATGAGTGAATCTGTAATCAAAGTTTTTGTTGATCTATATAAGAAAGGGCTTATTTACAGAGGAGTGAGAATGATAAATTGGGACCCTTCAGCACAAACTGCTCTCTCTGATGAAGAGGTAATACACAAGGAAGTAAGCTCAAAATTATACTATATCTCCTATAATATTGAAGGAAGTGGAGAAAAGCTTACCATTGCAACAACTAGGCCAGAAACTATTTTAGGAGATTCTGCAATTTGTGTAAATCCTAATGACAAACGATATACTCACTTAAAAGGGAAAAATGCCATTATCCCCTTAATTGGTAAAATTATCCCAGTTATCTTTGATGAGTATGTAGATATGGAATTTGGTACAGGAGCCTTAAAAATAACTCCTGCCCACGATATTAATGATTATCAAATTGGAGACAAACATGACTTAGAAATTATTGATATCTTAAATGATGATGGAACTCTTAGCAAATCTGCACAACTTTATGTTGGTAAAGACAGATTTGCGGTTCGTGAAGAAATAGCTCTTGATTTAGAAAAAGATGGATTTTTAGTAAAGACCGAAGAATATCAGAATAAAGTTGGTGTTTCCGAAAGAACAAATGCAGTAATTGAGCCAAAACTTTCTATGCAATGGTTCTGTAAAATGAAAGAATTTTCAAAACCTGCATTAGATCATGTAATGAATGATGATATTAAGTTTCATCCATCAAAATTTAAAAACACATATCGTCACTGGATGGTAAATATAAAAGATTGGTGTATATCGCGTCAATTATGGTGGGGGCAACAAATTCCTGCATTCTTTTATGATGGAAATAAATTTGTTGTAGCGCAAACAAAAGAAGAAGCATTAACACTTGCTAAAAAAGAAAATCCAAACATCACAATTGAAGATCTAAAACAAGATGAAGATGTATTAGATACTTGGTTCTCTTCATGGATATGGCCTATATCAGTATTTGATGGAATACGAAATCCTGATAATAAAGAAATAAACTACTACTACCCTACTAACGACCTAATTACTGGACCGGATATTCTATTTTTCTGGGTAGCCAGAATGATTATAGCTGGATATGAATATAGAAAAGAATTGCCATTCAAAGATGTCTATTTAACAGGTTTAGTCAGAGATAAACAAGGAAGGAAAATGAGTAAATCACTTGGCAATTCTCCTGACCCTATCGAATTAATAGAGAAATATGGTGCTGATGGCGTAAGAGTAGGAATGTTATTATGTGCACCTGCCGGAAATGATTTACCTTTTGATGAAGGACTTTGCGAACAAGGCAGGAATTTCTCAAACAAAATTTGGAATGCTTTCCGATTAATTCAAGGATGGGAAGTTTCAGATTGCGAACAACCAGAAAGTGCTAAACAAGCAATTATTTGGTTTGAGAACAAGATAAATAAAACTATAAATGAGATTGATGTATCTTTCTCAAAATATAGAATATCAGAAGCTTTAATGAGTACTTATAGACTTATTTGGGATGATTTCTGTTCTTGGTATTTGGAAATTACAAAACCCAACTATGGCAGCCCAATCGATAGCATAACCTATCAAAAAACTATTGAACAATTAGAAAAGATCTTAAAATTATTACATCCTTTTATGCCCTTCTTATCAGAAGAAATATGGCACCTTATAAAAGAACGAGAAGAAGATATTATTATTTCTAATTGGCCAAAAGATGCAGAGATTAATAATGTATTATTAGAAGACTTTGAGAATATGACTGAAGTGGTTGCTGGAATTAGAAACATTAGAAAAGAGCAGAATATTCCAAATAAAGATCAATTAGTACTAGAAGTAATTAATCATCAAACTCAAAGCAATAATTTGAATGCTATTATTATAAAACTTGGGAAGTTATCCAGTATAAATACTATTTCTGAAAAACCTTCTTCCGCATTCTCATTTATGGTAAAGTCTAATGAATTCTTTATTCCAATTAGTGATACTATTGATCTAGTGGCGGAAATAAAGAAATTACAAAAAGAACTAGACTATAATAAAGGATTTTTAAAGTCTGTTGAAAGCAAATTAAAGAATGAAGGGTTTGTAAATAGTGCCCCAGAACAAATTATTGCAAACGAAAAAAATAAAATGGCTGATGCTAAATCAAAAATTAAAATTTTGACTAGTAAGATAGCATCATTTCAAAATTCTTAGGTCCTTCTATATTAATATCTTTTAGTTCTCAGCTAACATAAAATACTGATAAGTAACTTGATAGTTTAATAATATCTTTTTCTGCATTAAAAAAGCGACAAATAACTTTTTGAATACTTAATATAATCAATCCTATTGTAATGTAATTTTCTTTATTATAGTACCATCACCCGTATCAATTTCTAAGAAATATATTGCTTTTGAATAGTCTGACAAATCAACTTTACTAGAATAAATCCCACTATAAGATCTTAGTTTATCATGAAAAATCTGTTCTCCAACAATATTAATTATTGTAAGCTCGTAATCACCCTTAAGTATTACATTAAAACTAATAGTAAGCATACCTTTTGTAGGATTTGGATAAACTAATAAATCCTGAATACTTACATTACTTATACCTGTAACTCCACTAATATCTAGTGAATAAAAAACTGTATCACTAATACAACCAGAACTATTTGTCTCTACCACCCATAATGTAGCAAGACCATCACTTATCCATTCAACATCAATTGAACTACTCCCTTGACCAGAAATTAAATTTCCAATATCAACCCCCCAAGTATAAGTAGACCCTTGATTATTTACAACAGTAAATGTATCGATATCCAACTCTATTCCAAAAATAGGTCCTGAAATAATTGGAGGAATAATACCATCTACAATCACTACCGTATTTAAAATACTATCACAGCCATTCAATGCAGAAATAGTATCATAATAACTACCATCTTGATTATATACATTATTCAAAATAACAACAGAATCACCCTCACATATATTGTATGTGTTTGTTGAATAAATACTTGGCAGAATAGTAATATCAAGCGTATGTAAAGAATCACAACCACCTACATTAGTAAAAATTTGATTGTATGAACCAGATAATGTAATTATTTGTCCATTCCAGTTGTAAGAATCACAAACAGTAAGTGATGACTGTCCAAAATTAGAGTTGAAAACAGTTAGGTGAAGACTCATTAAAGAATCACAACCATTAACTGTAGTAAACATTTGATTATATATACCAGAAGTTGTATAAACCTGACCATTCCATGAGTAAGAGTCACATGCAGTTATTATTATTACACCACTTATTGACTGATTGATAGTTGCAATTAATGTGTGAACAGAATCACAACCCTCTATATTTGTAAATAATTGAGTATAAACTCCTGAGGAAGTAATAAATTGCCCATTCCAATTATAAAGATCACAAACAGTAACTGATGTAGTAGCGCTAGATGAATAATTTATAGTCACATACAAAGTATGTATTGAATCACAACCAGATATATTAGAAAATATCTGGGTATAAACCCCTGAATAAATAATTACCTGACCATTCCATGAGTAAGAATCACAAGCTGTTATAGAAGATGTTACAGTGTCAGAATAAAGAACTACTGTTAATAAATGTATAGAATCACAACCTGCAAAATTTGTAAACATCTGAGAATACACCCCCGAACTATCAATTACTTGACCATTCCAAATATAGCTATTACAACTTGAAACTGTGGATTGAGTAATATTAGAATCGTTTATTGTTACAAGCAAAGTATGAACACTATCACAGCCAAAAGTAGACATCAATGTCTGAGTATAATTACCACTTTGTGTAATAATTTGCCCATTCCAAGTATATGATCCACAAGAATTAATAACGGATGAATCAGATGTTGAAGTATGCATTGTAACATATAAAGTATGAACACTATCACAACCTGATATATTAAAAAATGTTTTATTATATGTTCCTGAAGTCAAAATTGTATCATTAAACCAAATAAACTCATTACATGTAGTAATAGATGAACTTCCAACATTTGAAGAATTTATAGTTATTAAAAGTATTAAAGAAGAGTCACAACCATGCATATTAAGAACAGTATGAGTATAAGTGCCACTTTG
>JAYZYW010000032.1:0-13185 GCA_036139835.1 Bacteroidota bacterium | reverse complement strand
CTAAGAGATTTTGCAGTAAAGAGCGAGAGAGTGCACACCATAAACCAATTACTTAAAGCATACACTATTTTTGAAAAAGATGTAGAATATGTAGTAATGGACAATAAAGTGAAAATTGTTGATGAGCAGACGGGTCGTATCATGGATGGGAGAAGATATTCTGATGGATTACACCAAGCAATTGAGGCTAAAGAAAATGTGAAAATTGAAGCTGCAACACAAACTTATGCAACAGTTACTTTACAAAATTATTTCAGAATGTATAATAAAATATCTGGAATGACAGGTACAGCTGAAACCGAAGCGGGTGAATTCTGGGAAATCTATAAATTGGATGTTGTGGCTATCCCTACCAACAGAGCAATTATTAGAGATGACAAAGATGATTTAGTCTACAAAACAAATCGAGAGAAATACAATGCTGTAATTGAAGATATTGTAACTCTTACTGAGCAAAGGAGGCCCGTATTAGTAGGGACTACATCTGTAGAAATATCAGAATTACTAAGCACTATCCTCAGAAGAAGAGGAATTACGCATAATGTACTGAATGCAAAAATGCACCAAAGAGAAGCCGATATTATCTCAGAAGCTGGTAAGGGGAGTGCAGTTACTATTGCAACAAATATGGCTGGTAGAGGTACTGACATTAAATTATCAGATGAGGTGAAAACTGCAGGAGGGTTGGCTATTATTGGTACTGAACGACATGATTCAAGAAGGGTTGACAGGCAGTTAAGAGGTAGAGCGGGAAGACAAGGTGATCCAGGATCTTCTCAATTTTATGTTTCTCTTGAAGATAAATTAATGAGATTATTTGGATCTGAAAGAATCGCAAAACTAATGGATAGAATGGGACTTGAAGAAGGTGAGGTAATCCAACATTCTATGGTAAGCAAATCCATTGAAAGGGCTCAAAAGAAAGTTGAGGAAAATAATTTTGGAACAAGAAAAAGATTATTGGAGTATGATGATGTAATGAACCAACAAAGAGAAGTAATTTATAAAAAAAGAAGACATGCTTTACATGGAGAGAGAATGTCTCTTGATGTATTAAATATGATTTATGACACTTGTGAAAGTATCGTTGATGAGCTGCACGAAGCAAAAGATTATGAAGCTTTTAAACTTGATTTAATCAGGCTATTAGCAACAGAAAGTCCAATATCAGAAGATGAATTTAAGGATTTATCTGGCGATATAATCACTGAGCAAGTATTTGAAAATTGCTATAAATCATATCAAAATAAATCAGAAACAATTGCTAAACAAGCATTTCCTGTTATTAAAGATGTGTATGAAAATCAGTCGGCTACTTATGAAAATATAGTTATCCCTTTTACTGATGGGTTAAAAACACTGCAAGTGGTGACAAACCTTAAAGAAGCTCATGATACTGAAGGGGGGAATATCTCAGAGTCTATTGAAAAAAGTGTTACCCTTGCAATAATAGATGATATTTGGAAAGAGCATTTACGAGAAATGGATGATCTTAAACAGTCAGTACAAAATGCAGTGTACGAGCAAAAAGATCCCTTATTGATTTACAAATTTGAGTCATTTAATTTATTTAAGACTCTTATTGAAAAAGTAAATAAAGACATTGTTTCTTTCTTACTAAAAGCAGGGTTGCCATCTCAAGCAAATGCCAGGCAAGAAGATAATCCAAAAATTCAGAATACAAAGCTCCAAATGAGTAGACCTGAAGGCACAACTACTACTTTACAAAATACAAATAATCCAAAACAACAACCTACGCAAAAAGCACAGCCGGTAAGAGCTGAGGAAAAGGTCAGCAGAAATGCTCCTTGCCCTTGCGGAAGTGGCAAGAAATATAAAAAATGTCATGGCCGCTAGAAAAAGTATGATAAACGACCATATTACTAATTGCTTTAGAAGTTAAGAGGTTGTTATTTCAAATACCTAAAATCATAATTATCTTTAATCTTCTGTAAAGATTCATAAATTAATCGAATTACATTTTCTACATCTTTTTTTGCAACACTTTCAACAGTTGTATGCATATACCTAAGAGCTAGCGAAATTAAAGATGATGCAACGCCTCCTGTTGCATAAGCAAAAGCATCAGTGTCTGTTCCTGTCACTCTTGAGGCTGCTGCTCTTTGGAAAGGGATCTTATTCTTTTTAGCCGCATTAATAATTAACTCTAATAAATTATTCTGTACTGCCGGCCCATAAGTTAAAACAGGTCCATCTCCACATTTTGTATCCCCTTGCTTAATTTTGTCAAGCATTGGAGTTCCCGTATCATGACAAACATCAGTTACAATTGCTACATCTGGCTTTATGTTTTCTACAATCATCTGAGCTCCTCTAAGTCCAACTTCTTCTTGTACCGAATTAGTAATGTATAACCCAAATGGTAATTTTATTTTATTTTTATGTAATAAACGAGCTACCTCAGCAATCATAAAACCCCCAATACGATTATCTAAAGCTCTACCAACATAGTATTTATCATTAAGTAGCATGAATTCATCTTCATATGTAACTACACAGCCAACATGAATCCCTAATTTTTCTACTTCTTCTTTATCCTTGGCTCCACAGTCCAAAAAGATATTATCCAATTTTGGTGACTTTTCATTAGCTGCAGTTCTAGTATGAATTGCAGGCCAACCAAAAACTGCCTTTACCATTCCTTTTTTGGTGTGAATATTTACTCTTTTTGATGGAGCAATCTGATGATCAGAACCTCCGTTTCTTCTAAGATAAATAAAGCCATCTTTTGTAATGTAGTGTACAAACCATGAGATTTCATCAGCATGTGCTTCAATCACTACTTTATATTTTGCATCAGGATTTATCACGCCAACCACTGTACCATAAGTATCTACAAAATGGGTGTCAATGTAAGGTTTTATATAATGTAACCACATTTTCTGACCTTCACTTTCAAAACCTGTTGGGGATGGATTATTTAAATACTTTTCTAGAAATTTTTCTGATTCCTTAGTTATAATACTCTTTTTAGCCATAATATTTTTGAAGTTTAAAATGCGAATATAGGTAATTTATCCTGCAAACCCTCTCTGTCTAACATCCTATATTGAATTGCTTCTCCTAGATGTTCAGTAGTTGTTTTTATGCAATACGAATTCTTTTTCTTGCTTCTTTAACTGGATTGCTAGGAAATCCAACTAAAAAGAATTTATTCCTTGCGGCACAACCTCAATAATAATCGCTATAGCATGTGGGCCACTAGCTACACTGCCATAGATTTTTACAAGCAGCTTTTATTTATTGTATTCTTTAATCCCTCTATTTAACCAATCTCTAAACAGTTCAACTGTTCCGTAATCTTGGTAATTTGCAGGTTCTATGATTTGCTCTTCATCATGATTTAAAAGCACATAATAAGGCTGAGAATTTGTCGCATAAGTATTAGCTTGCAAAACCATCCACTTATCTCCTGTTGTTTTTACTTTTTTTGTTTTACCAGCAAGTGTAGTTTCATACTGTTGTTCCTTAGGAAGATCTATTCTTTCATCAACATATAATGAAATTAAAACAACATCATTGGAAAGCATACTTTTTACATTTTTATCAGACCATACTTGCTCTTCCATTTTTCTGCAATTTACACAAGCATGCCCTGTAAAGTCTAGCATAATTGGTTTATTGACATTTTTTGCATATGCCAATCCTTCATCATAATCATGAAATACCATTATATTTTGAGGGCCCAAATGCTGACCATTTTCTGTATGCTTTACTATACCATCGCCAGCACCTTGAGAATTTCCTACACCATAAGGTGATTCACTATATTGCATTGGAGGTGGAAATGCGTTAATAATTTTTAATGGGGCCCCCCATAATCCAGGGATCATATATAATGTTAATGTCCCCGTTAAAATTGCCACTGATAACCTGCTAACTGAAAGATGTTTTAGCTCAGAATCATGAGCAAATTTTAAGAATCCTAATAAATACATAGTTAATAAGCCAAAAATCATAACCCATATTGCTATAAATAATTCTCGCTCCAACCAATGAGTCTGTAATACTAAATCAGCATTTGATAAAAACTTAAATGCTAGTGCTATTTCCAAAAACCCTAATGTTACTTTTACTGAGTTTAACCAACCTCCAGATTGAGGTAAAGAATTTAGCCAACCTGGGAAGGCTGCAAATAAAGCAAATGGGAATGCTATTGCTAACGAAAAGCCAAGCATACCAACAATAGGTCCCATATAGCCTCCAGTAGCGGCCTCAACTAATAAAGTTCCTACAATAGGCCCTGTACATGAAAAAGAAACTAATGCTAAAGTAAAGGCCATAAAAAAAATGCCTATCAAACCGCCCCTCCCTTCTGCTTCTACGCTTTTATTAGTCCAAGATGCTGGCAATTGAATATCAAATGCACCTAAAAATGAAACTCCAAAAATGATCAAAAGCAGAAAAAACCCTATATTAAAATACACATTAGTTGCCATATTATTAAGCGCATCAGCACCAAAGATTGATGATACCCCAACACCCAAAGCGACATATATAATAATAATTGAAAACCCATAAATAATTGCATTTGCTATCCCCTGTACTTTTGTTTTACTTTGCTTAGTGAAAAATGAAACCGTCATAGGAATCATAGGGAATACACAAGGTGTTAACAAGGCTGCAAACCCACTTAAGAAAGCAATAAAAAATAACCCCCACATTCCTTTTCCTTCTTTTTCTTCTGTTTTTTCTGAAACAATAGTTGTGCCGCCATCTATGCCTTTTATCTCAAATAAAAATTCTACTTCTTCTGGAGGCAAACATTGCGCATCATCACAAACCATGAAATACACATTCCCTGCAATTTTAAAATCTTCTGAAGATATCACTTTAATCTTTTGAGAAAAAATCACCTCATGATTAAAATATTTTAAAACCATATCAAAATTCGGATCAAATTCTTCTATGGGTTCGCCTTCTATCATTTCACCTATTACTTCATAACCTGCTAAAGTTGTAAAAGTAAATTCAGTAGGAACTGGGCCATCATCACGAATATGCTGTGAATATAAATACCATCCATCTTCAAGAGTTGCTTTAAATTTTAATTCTATCTCTGTTTCTGAAATTTTTTGCTGAGAAAACTCCCACTCAACCGGATTAAAGATTTGTGCAGAAACAACTACACTCATCAATGTAAATAATACGACTAATAATCTTTTCATGTTATTGTTTTTTAAATTGCAAATATCAAATTCTTTAATTTTTATCTTTTCTAATTTTTATGTGTGAATACATAAAGTGCCAATTAACCTTAAAATACTAACTAAATAACAAATCTTACTTTAATTTATTGTTTATTACTCTGCTTAACTCCTCTGCTTTTTGGCTTCCTATCAAATAAACCAACCCATCTTTATCGGTAAGTTCAACAGCATCATTACCTCTAGTATAAAACCGTATTGTCCCTTTAAAATGCAAATTGTAAACTGCTCGATTAATTATATATTTACTATAATTTACTTTTTTAGCAGATACTAGACTTACTGTATCAATTTTTATTTTTCTTGATGTCCATAAACCATCCAAAATTATACTTCCATTAAATACTTTTGTCTCAAAATGAAGCACAAAAAATAATAATATGGAAAATACAATAATAGCAATTCCAATAATAAAATATAATTCTCCTGATTTATCATGATTTTCTCTCCAATAATAAAAAATAAAGCAAAAAATAGCCAAAGCCAATCTTCTTGTTAAAGCCATTTTATTTAATCCTAAATATTGTTTTTCGATAAAATCACATTCTGACATCTAGTCTTCTTTTAAAAGTTCTGCAATGTACACTTTTTTTGTATGAGTATCAATCTTATATCTATCATCAATTCTATTGCCAACAATCCATACAATATCATTCTTTGAGCATAAAATCCATTGGTTTTGCTTATCCAAAAGCGAGTATTTTTCATCTATAAAAAAATCACTTACCTTCTTGAAATTATGCATTCCTAATGGTTTAAATTTATCTCCATTTTTCCACCTTCTTAATCTTAATGGGAAGGAAAGTTTGTCAAAATCTAACTTTGCAATACTTTGGTTTTTATCCAAAACGAAATCGAGTGAGACAGAAAACTTTATACTCAAAGGGCGTTGAATTTCAATTTCTTTCTCAAAAATTTCTATATTATCTTGAGGGTTTTCTAATAATGAAATAATAATCTCTTCTCTATCAATGATTAGCTGATAAGTGTCAGAAAAAAATTGTTTTCCACTTTGTGAGCTTATTGCTTTTATGATTTGATTTATCTCAGAGAATCCAAAATATTTTAAAATCTCAAATAAAATAACTTCTAAATGTGCCAATTCAATTAAATCCGCAATATTAAGTCTGTAAACACCCTCTTTTTCTATCAACAATCTCTCTCTAATTCCATCGATTTCTTTCTGAAAAACCTTATTCACGCCACCTATAAAAAATATTTCATCTGCAATAGTTTGTTGTATATTAGGATTCATCTCTTTGAGTAATGGCATTAATTGATGTCTGATTTTATTCCTTAAATATTTAACATCTGAGTTGCTACTATCATTGCGATATTTTATGTTTTTTTGGCTTAAATAGTGTTCAATTTCTTGCCTACTTATTTCAAGAAAAGGTCGAATAATATTTTTATTTTTAGCTCTTATGCCGCATAAGCCATTTATTCCTGTTCCTCTAATTAAATTAATAAAAAAAGTTTCGACATTATCATCTTTATGGTGTGCCGTAATAACAAAATCAAGATTATTATTTGTCAACAACTCGTCAAACCATTTATATCTGAGAGTTCTAGCCGCCATTTGAATTGAAATCTTTTGCTCATGAGCATATTTTTGCGTTTCAAAAGATTTAATATGATACTTTGAACCATATTTATTTGCTAACTCTTTAACAAAATACTCATCTTCATCAGATTCCTTTCCTCTTAAATTAAAATTACAATGTGCTAACTCAATGTTATATCCTAATTCTTTAAGCACAAAAAACAAGCATACACTATCAGCTCCTCCACTAATAGCCAAAAGCAAGTTATTGTCTTTTGAAAAAAGATCTTTATTGGTTATATCTTGTTGAATTTTATTAATCATCAATTTTAATATTTAAGACATCAAAAAGTGGTTTTGCCTTAGTTAAACATTCCTCATATTCCTCTACAGAATCTGAATTAATAGTAATTGCACCACCAACCCCAATCGACAAATAATTATTTGCCAAATTATATAAAATTGTTCTAATTACAACATTAAAATCAAAATCAGCTTGTGGGGTAATATAGCCAACAGCACCTGAAAAAACTCCTCTTTTAAAATCTTCAAAATACTCAATCAATTCCATTGCTCTAAGTTTAGGAGACCCCGTCATAGATCCCATAGGGAATGCTGCTTTTAACACATCAGTAAAATTAACATCTGAATCTATCTCAGAACTGATAGAAGTTATCATTTGGTGCACCTTTTTAAAAGTATATACCTTACACAACTCCACAACTTGTACTGATGCTTTCTTTGCAGTTATTGACAAATCATTCCTAACTAAATCTGTAATCATTACATTTTCAGAAATATCTTTCTGAGATATCTTTAATTCATTTATTAAACTATTATCTTCCAATTTTGTTTTCCCTCTTTTTCTTGTCCCTTTTATGGGTTGTGATAAAATATAATTTGACTTTTTTCTTAAGAACCTTTCTGGGCTAGCAGACAAAACATATTTATCCTTTAATCTCAAAAAAGAAGAAAAGGGGGTTTTCATTTTTTCATTCAATTCTAAAAAAATGGATTCAGCAAAAAATTCACCCTCAGTTGCATAAAATTCCTGACAATAATTCATCTCATAAATATCACCCCTTTTTATGTGATGTTTTATTTTCTCGATCTTTTGTAAATATGATTTTTTATCATCTCTTCTGCTAAAATTAACCTTTGGCTTACAAATTGACAAATCGGAAAGGTTAAACGCTTTAACAAATTCATCACAACTATCTTTTGAATGATACGTTTGTATTTCTAGTTTATCATTATTTAATAACAACACATATTCTGGAATAAAAAAAGATAAATTGTCAGCATTAAAATTATCCGTATTATTTGATGACAATTCTTCAATTTCATTCTTTAAATCATAGGACAAATAGCCAAATAGCCAATCTTTTTTTTGAGCATGAAAATCATTTAACTTTTCAAAAGAATCATTATTTGAAATAATAATATCATTTAACCCAACTCCAGCAAGAATGTCACAATTAATATAATCTTTAGGCAAATTTGATTCTTTATTATCAAGATTTGATACTAAAACACTAATATACTCCATATTATTAGAAAGGTTGAGTAATGCTTTTAATAACTCGCCCTTATTAAAAGTATAATATATAAATGAATTTCTCACTTTGCAATAATACTAAAAAGACAACTCAAATTATTTTATATTTTTGAACTATGAAAAAACTAATTCTGATTTTATTTTTAATTCCATTATTGGGCTTTACACAAACCGACACAACTTTTAATTCTAAAGGGGAAATAATAAGTGTCAACCAAAAAGGAATTAACGATTTAGTAACTAAATACAAAAAAATCTTAAAAAACAAAAATGGAATTGATGGATGGAGATTACAAATAAAATTCACATCTAAGCGTAAAGATATCCTTCCTTATCAAGTAAAATTTACCAATTTATACCCAAAAATCTCTACACAAATCATATTTGAATCTCCTTACTACAAGCTTACAGTTGGTAATTTTAAAACTAAAAATGAGGCCTTAAAAATAAAGCATGAAATAAGTAAAAACTTTCCTGGCGCACATCCTATAGTAAGTATAGTGGATCCAGACTTATTTAAAAACTAAATTATTTAAGTGTTCTTTTTATCTCAACCTCAGCATATCCTTCAATAATATCACCTACTTTAATATCATTAAAGTTTTCAATTGACATACCACACTCAAATCCTTTTTTAACTTCATTAACATCATCTTTAAATCGTTTTAATGACGATAATTTACCGGTATAAACAACTACACCATCTCGGATAATCCTTACTCCAGTATTTTTAGTTAATGACCCATCAAGGACCATACAACCAGCAATCGTGCCAACCTTAGAAATTTTAAATACATCTCTAATTTCAATATTACATACAATTTTTTCTTCAACATCAGGGGATAACATCCCTTCCATTGCTAGTTTTAATTCTTCAATTGCTTTATAAATTATTGAATAAAGTCTAATATCAATTTGTTCTGTTTCAGCTAATTTACGAGCCTGTAAAGATGGCCTTACTTGAAATCCAATTATAATTGCATCAGATGCTGCAGCTAACATTACATCAGATTCAGAGATTTGCCCCACTCCTTTTTGAATAATATTTACTTTAATTTCATCCGTTGAAAGTTGCAGTAATGAATCAGAAAGTGCTTCAATTGACCCATCAACATCCCCTTTAACAATAACATTGATCTCTTGAAAACCTCCAAGAGCGATTCTTCTGCCAATCTCATCAAGAGTAAGATGTTTTTGAGTTCTAACACTTTGCTCTCTTTGTAATTGAGCCCTTCTTAAGGCAATTTTTTTAGCCTCCTGTTCGCTTTCTATAACATGAAATGTGTCCCCAGCTGTTGGAGCGCCATCCAATCCTAATAATACAACAGGAGTTGATGGTCCAGCAACTTGTATAGCTTCTCCTCTCTCATCCAATAAAGCTTTAACTTTACCCGAAAAAGATCCAGCAAGAACATAATCTCCAACTTTTAAACTTCCTGTTTGAACCAAAATAGTTGATAGATAACCCTTGCCTTTATCAAGTGAGGCTTCAACTACAGTCCCTTGAGCCAATCTATTAGGGTTAGCTTTAAGGTCAAGCATTTCAGCTTCTAATAAAATCTTTTCTAATATCTCTGGAACCCCAGTACCTACCTTTGCAGAGACATCTTGTGACTGATATTTACCTCCCCAATCCTCTACTAAAAGATTCATTTTAGCTAATTCACCTTTAATTTTTTCCGGATCTGCAGTTGGTCTATCAATTTTATTAATAGCAAAAATAATTGGGACCCCAGCAGCTTGTGCATGGCTAATAGCTTCTTTAGTTTGTGGCATTACTCTATCATCAGCAGCTACCACAACCACAACAATATCAGTAACTTTTGCTCCTCTTGCTCTCATAGCAGTAAAAGCCTCATGCCCTGGTGTATCAAGGAAAGCGATTTGCTTCCCGCTCTCTAAAGTTACTTCATAAGCGCCAATATGTTGAGTAATACCTCCGCTTTCACCTGCAATCACATTTGTCTCTCGTATATAATCCATTAGTGATGTTTTACCATGATCAACATGTCCCATGATAGTAATAATAGGAGCTCTTGTTTCCATTTCATCCTCAGAATCAATAATCTCTTCAATTGACTCTTGCACATCAGCACCAACAAATTCTACTTTAAATCCAAAATCTTCTGCCAACATTTGAATTGTTTCAGCATCAATTCTTTGGTTGATACTAATCATCATACCAAGTCCCATACAAGTAGTAACAATCTCCGTAACTGGCACATCCATCATGCTAGCAAGCTCACTAGCGGTTGCAAATTCTGCAATTTTAATAGTTTGAGTTGAAGCTACCTTTTGTGATGTTTCTTCAGCTGCAAGCTCTCTATGAGCTTGTCTTTTCTCTCTTCTATTTTTTACTGATGATGTTTTACCGCCTCCTTGTAATTTTGCAAGAGTTTCTCTTACTCTTTTTTGGGCTTCCTCAGGAGAAATTTCAATAGTTTCTTTTTTAGAGACGCGTGGCTTCTTAAATTTCTTAGGGTCAACTTTTTCTTTTACAATTCTAACTCTTTTCTTTTTCGCCTCTGGCTTAGATTTTTTAAATTTAGTTAAATCTATTTTGTCACCAGTTGTTGTTACTCCCTTGAGTTTGCCGACAGTACCCTTTATTAGTTCTACTTCTTTATTTGGATCGGTATCGGTTTTCTCTTCTAAATCTATCTTTTCAATTCCTTTTGGCTTGCTTTCAGGTTTATTTTCTTTTTTATTTCCATCAATACTTTCAGCTTTATCTATTTTGATTTTTTTCTTATCTGCCTCTTCTTTAACTTTTTCTTCAGCTTCTTGCTGCTTAATAATTTCTTCAGCTTTAGCCAATTCTTTTTCTTTAGCTAATAACTCAGCAGATAACTTGGCTTTCTTTTCAGAATCAAATTCACCTAACAAATCCATATAACTCTCATGAGAAACTTTTGAGTTTGGCTTCAGATCCTGTATTCCTTTAGTTTCTAAAAATGCAAATATTCTATCAATACTTACATTGAATTCTTTTACTAACTTATTTAATCTAACGGTTCCTTTATCTGACATACTTAGAGCTTAAATTTATATCTTAATCTTCAAATTCTGCATTTAATATCTTCAGAACTTCCTCTACAGTTTCTTTTTCTAAATCAGTTCTTAACACTAAATCTTTTTCTGGCAAGGCTAATACACTCTTTGCTGTATCGCAACCAATAGCTTTAAGAGTATCAATAACCCATCCTTCCAATACATCAGAAAACTCGCCAATAGCTACATCATCTTCAGTAGTATCAATATCACGATAAACATCAATGTCATAACCCACAAGTTTACCAGCTAAATTAATATTATGCCCACCCCTGCCAATTGCTAATGATACTTGATCTGCATCCATATAAACTGCTGCTCTCATTTTGCTTTCATCTAATGAAACAGATTTGATTTTAGCCGGAGATAATGATCTGCTAATTAAGAGTTGTATGTTTTCTGTATGATTCACAACATCAATATTTTCATTTCTTAACTCACGAACAATACCATGAATTCTTGAACCTTTTACCCCAACACAAGCGCCAACTGGATCAATTCTATCATCATAAGATTCAACTGCTACTTTCGCCCTCTCTCCTGGAACACGAACTACATTCTTTATCGTAATAATACCATCAAATACCTCAGGAACTTCTTGCTCAAATAACCTCATTATAAACTCAGGAGCAACTCTTGAAAGAACAATGTTTGCCTTGTTATTTTTTAGCACCACTTCTTTAATTACAGCTCTTACGCTCTCTCCTTTTTTAAAGAAATCTTTTGGGATTTGTTCCTCTTTTGGTAATGATAAAT
Source organism: Bacteroidota bacterium (assembly GCA_036139835.1). GTDB lineage: Bacteria > Bacteroidota > Bacteroidia > Flavobacteriales > BACL11 > BACL11. The sequence goes on along the minus strand of JAYZYW010000032.1, from coordinate 1,049 downwards.
CATTTCCTTCATCATCTTGCAAAAGAATTTCATTTCTCCAGATTTGATAAACTTCACCATGAATGATTTCTCCAATTCTATCCTCATATCTTTTCATCAACTCATCTCTGTGCTGATCCGCAATACGAGCCATTAAGTGCTGACGAATAGAAAGGACTTGTCTTCTTCCAAATTCTGATTCAAAACTAACTTGCTCCGAAACTTCCTCACCAACTTCATAATCATTCTCAATTTTTAAAGCCTCAGATAAAGAAATTTGTGAAATAGAATTTTCAACTTCCCCATCCTCAACAACTTCTCGATTTTTCCAGATTTCTAAGTCTCCTTTATCAACATTAATAATAACATCAAAATTACCGTCATCATCATATTTTTTTGCTAATACTGCCTTAAACACATCTTCCAAAATGTTCATCATTGTTTCACGGTCAATATTTTTGACCTCTTTAAACTCTGAAAACGATTCAATTAGATTTTCTACTTCCATTACTTTTATTTAAAATTTATTTTAAGTTTTGTTTCTTTTATTTCTTCTTTAGGAATAATAACTTCTTCCACAATATATTCTTTCCGACTTCCTTTTTTCTTTTTTTCTACTTCTAACAAAAGTGCATCATCAAAAGATAAGATAACTCCTTTTTTTCTTCTACCGTTTGTTAGCAATACGCCAACCTCTTTCCCTATATGTTTTTGATACTGCTCGTTAACCATAAAAGCATTATCTAATCCTGCTGAACAAACGGTTAACTCATAATCCTCAATTTCTCTATCAAATCTCTTCTCAATGTATTTGCTTATCTCTAAGCAATGCTCAACCAAAACGCCTTCTATTCTATCAATGTAAACAGTAATAATATTAGCCGTATTAACTTTTACGTCTACTAAGTAACCGCCCAGTTGTTTTATTTTGAGCTCTGCAACTTTTTTAATTTTCTCCTTTGATATCATAGGCTAGTAAAAAAAGAAGAGGCTAACTGCCTCTTCCTCTTTCTTTCTATTTTCGGTTGCAAATATATAGAGATTTTCTTAATCTCACAAATTTATTATTG
>JAYZYW010000031.1:0-5967 GCA_036139835.1 Bacteroidota bacterium | reverse complement strand
GCTGCAACATAAAAATGATAATCATCAATTACTAAATCTGATGCAAACCTTGCTCCCTGTATAGTGTCAATAATAATATACTGTTGAGATATTGGATTATAACTTCCTATTGTTACTGGTTCAATAGATTGATTTAAAGTGTAATCAAAATAACCTTCATTTAAAACTAAAACTTGGTGTACATAATTTTGTGCCACAGATATTTGTACTATTATTACAGATAAAAAAAATAATAAACTTTTCATGATTAAAAATTTGATTTCTAACATCTATCTAACATCTAAGTAAGCAGACAAAAATATAATAAGGATAAAAGAATGATTAATTTAATTTAAAAATATGTTGACATGTTATTAACAATCCTCTCAAAAACTGAATTATCTAAACTAAGATCTATTCCTTTAGATTTAAAAAAAGTGATTAAATTCTCAGTTGGCATATTCCCTACCAAATCATCTTTTGCCATTGGGCAGCCACCAAATCCTTTTATTGCAGAATCAAATCTTTTGCAACCATTTTGGTAGGCAGCATCTACTTTCTCTTCCCATTTATCAGGAGTTGTATGAAAATGAGCCCCAAATTCTATTGTAGGATATTCACTTATAACAGTATTAAATAAAGGAGAGATATTTGTAGGATTAGAAACTCCAATTGTATCCGAAAGCGCAACAATACCCACCTCTAAGTTGTGAAGTTTTCCTGTCAATTCTGCAACTATATCTGGATGGTAGTTTTCTTCATAAGGATTTCCAAAAGCCATGGATAAATATACCACCAATTCTTTATTGTTTTTAACTGATAAACTTTGAATTTCTTCAACAGTATTAAGCGCTTCCTTTATATTTTTATTGGTATTTATTTTCTGAAATTCATCAGATACCGAAAGTGGAAATCCTAAATAGTTAATCTCCTTAAAATTACAAGCACTTTCTGCTCCTCTAATATTTGCAATTATAGAAAGTAATTTACTAGAAGTAGTACTTAAATCTAATCCTGATAAAACTTCAGCAGTATCTCTTAATTGTGGGATTACCTTAGGAGAAACAAAAGAACCAAAATCAATGGTATCAAATCCTACTTTTAATAGTTGATTGATGTATGCCCTTTTCTTTTCAGTAGGTATAAACTCAGACATTCCTTGCATGGCATCTCTAGGGCATTCTATTATTTTTATCATTTAGTTTGTGGTTTTTGGTTTTTAGTTTATGGTAATACTGCCAACAACAAACTACAAGCCAGATTTCTCCAAAATCTTTTTATTTATCCTTTTTATTAACCAAGGTCCTTCATAAATAAAGCCAGTGTATAATTGTACCAATGTTGCTCCTGCATCTAGTTTTTCTATCGCATCTTCTGCAGAATGTATACCTCCCACCCCAATAATCGGGAATGCTTTATTTGATTTATCTGCTAAATATTTTATTACCTCAGTTGATCGATCTTTAACTGGCTTACCACTCAAACCTCCATTCCCAATCGCCTCTAACTTAGTTTTGACCGTTTTAAGGCCATTTCTACTAATTGTTGTGTTAGTTGCTACCACCCCATCAATTTTAGTGTCAGCAACAATTGCTATGATATCATCTAATTGTTCATTGCTTAAATCAGGTGCAATCTTTAATAAAATTGGCTTTCTTTTTTCTTTCTGAATATTGAGCTTTTGCAATCTATTCAGTAATCTTGTTAATGGTACTTTCTCTTGTAAATCCCTCAGTCCTGGAGTATTTGGGGAGCTTACATTCACCACAAAATAATCCACATATGGGAAAAGTTTTTCAAAACAGATTTCATAATCGCTTACTGCTTTTTTATTTGGAGTTACTTTATTTTTTCCAATATTTCCTCCAATAATGATATTAGATTTTTTTCTTCTCAACCTAGCAACAGCAGCCTCAATCCCCTCATTATTAAACCCCATGCGATTAATAATTGCATAATCTTCTTTTAATCTAAATAATCTTGGTTTAGGATTTCCATCTTGCGGCAATGGAGTAACCGTTCCTATCTCGACAAATCCAAATCCAAAAGAAGCTAATTCATCAAATAGTTTAGCATCTTTATCAAAACCAGCAGCTAAGCCAACAGGATTATCAAATCTTAGTCCAAAAACCTCTCGCTCTAATCTAGTGTCATTAACTTTAAATAATAAGCGCAAAGCCCACATTTTTCCAGGTATCATTGATCCAAACTTGATAAATTTAAAGGAAATATGATGAATAAATTCAGGTTTGAAAAGAAATAAAAAGAAACGAACTATTTTATACATGTAAAATTTTTATGCAAAAATAGAAAATGAAGTCAGAATTTAAGAATTTACTTCCTCAAATGAAGCATCATCATAAAATACTACAACTTTCCCTATTTTCTTGGATACTTTAACTTCTTTAGTTTCTTTTTTGGTGTGCATATAGCCAATTCCTGTTATTAGCCAATTTGAATTTAAGTCAGGATATGTATTTAATAGTTTTTGAAAAAAATCAATACTTGGTTTATTGCGGCCTGAAAGTATGTGAGAAATTGTAGCTCTATTTACACCAATATTATCTGCCAATGCTGAAGATTTTAAACCCTCTGATTCCATCCATTTTTTAAGTCTACTGTACATTAATCTTACTATTTACAAATGTTAACAGCAAATATATAAATTAAATCTAATTCCTCTAATTATTTCATTAATAATATCAGATATTTGCAAAAGAAAAACTTAATATAATCTTTTTATATGTCTGATTTACTGATATATAACTGTATATGTTGTTATACTACCTAAAATGGCTAAGCTACATTAGAAATTAAAGACTATTTTGTTTACAAAAGTAAAGTATATGATACATATAAGTAGCTCTAAGCACTATCTAGCCTACTCTCCAACTAAAGCCAATAGACGCATAATTCATCTTATGATTTAATCCTAAACCAAAAGAATAATCAAGTTGCAGATTAGCATTTAAAAGATAAGTTATCCCAGTATTTATTGAAGAAGTTTGATTATTCAAGTCTAAAAATTCGCCAAATGGTTCAATATAAACACCAACAGATTCATTTACCACTTTTGCAATTGCTAGAGAATAAGTATAATAATCTTTACCTTTAGACAAAGAGCTGTAACCAACATTACAAGCTATTTCTACTTCATCAATAAAATCTTTAGAAATGCAAAATTTATTAACCACTTGCACCTCCCCTTCACTTAATTCATCACTTCCTGTTGGTAAAATAAAATGAGATAATAATGCACATTTAACCTTATTTTTATGAAATAGCTCAACTTTCAACCCTATCTCTGTGTCGCTAACTAAATGTCTAGTAACATCACCGTGAGAAGTCTCAAATTGATTAAGTATCCTTACTTCAGTACCATTATAAATTCCGTATCTAAACAGATTTGAAGGTAGTAGAATATTTCTATTTGTTTTATTTTTACCAGAATATTCTATCAATACACCTGATTCAATCTGCAGTTGACCTACTTCTACCGAGAATGAACTCTCTGTTTGATCTGGTCTATCCGTAATGATTGATTGAGAGAATATTAAAGAATTAGATGTTATTAATACAATAAATATCAATTTTATTTTCATAATAGTAATTTTAATGCGAAAATATAAATTTTTAGACACGCCTAAACTTTTATTTATATTAATTTAATTCTTATTTTTGCAAGATGATTACTTTAGCAGAGGAAAACTATTTAAAGGCCATTCTAGCTACTAGTTTAAATACTGATGGTAAAGTTTCTACTAATGCTATAGCTGATGAGATTGGAACTTCTGCTGCATCTGTATCTGATATGCTTAAAAAGTTACAAGACAAGAGACTTGTCAAATACGAGAAATATAAAGGAGTGATACTTAGTAAGAGAGGAACAAAAAAAGCTATAAATATCCTAAGAAAACACAGATTATGGGAAACATTTTTAGTAAATAAATTAGCATTTGGTTGGGAAGAAGTTCATGATGTAGCCGAGCAATTGGAACACATAAAATCAGAAGAATTAGTGGATAGATTAGAGGCTTTTTTAAATCATCCTCAATTTGATCCTCATGGAGAGCCTATACCTACAAAAAATGGAGAGATTCCCAAAAGCAATACCATCCCATTAAATGAAATAAAAACAGGCACTAAAGGAAATGTGATGGGCGTAACTCTGGACGAAAAAACATTTTTGGATTACCTCACCAAATTAAATATCAGTATTGGCACAGAAATTGAAGTATTAGAAACCATCAGTTTTGATCAATCCTTAAGTATAAAAATAGAAAATAAAAAGCAACACATCAGCAATGATGTTGCCAAACACCTTTTAATAAAAACAAAATAAGAATGGAAAATTACGAAATCTACAAATGGTTCATAACTCAACCTCCTATCATGCAAGCGCTTTATGCAGGACTTTTCACTTGGGGACTAACCGCCTTTGGCGCAGCACTTGTTTTCCTATTCAAATCGAGCAACCGAAAAATACTGGACATGTCCCTAGGATTTACAGGTGGCGTGATGATTGCAGCCAGTTTTTGGTCGCTTCTCTCTCCTGCTATTGCTTATGTAGAAATGCAAAATAAAATGGGAACTTCTGATTCTCCATCATGGTTAGCTCCAGCAGTTGGTTTCTTTTTAGGTGCTTTATTTCTTTTTATATTAGATAAAATAATTCCACACTTGCACATTTTTGCGAAAAGAGAAGAAGCAGAAGGAATGAAAACAAATTGGCAAAAAACTATACTTTTAGTACTAGCAATTGCACTGCACAACATTCCTGAGGGATTGGCAGTTGGAGTTGCTTTTGGAGCACTTGCAAGCCCTGAATTTACTGGAATGTCAGATGTCTTTTCCATTGGAGCAGCAATCGCATTAGCAATTGGAATTGGTATTCAGAATTTTCCTGAAGGTTTTGCAGTATCAATGCCACTTAGAAGACAAGGAGTTAGCAGATGGAAATCATGGCAATGGGGGCAACTTTCTGCCATTGTTGAGCCCATTTTTGCAGTAATTGGTGCAGCAATCGTAATGCAAGTATTACCAATCTTGCCTTATGCCTTGGCCTTTGCGGCAGGCGCTATGATATTTATTGTGGTTGAAGAAGTAATCCCAGAAAGCCAAAGAGGTGGGCATACTGATCTTGCTACTATGGGTCTTATTTTAGGGTTTATTGTTATGATGGTACTGGATGTAGCTTTAGGGTAATTATCTGATTTGATAATGTGTTAATTTAGTAATTAATTATCAAATTAAGTTGTCAGTACGTCAACACATTTTCTTTTACTACATTTGCAATCATGTCATCTAAGGTAAATATCAAAAACAGAAAAGCATCATTCGAATATCAATTTATTGATAAATATGTTGCTGGAATAATGCTGCTCGGTACTGAAATAAAGTCAATCCGTGATAATAAAGCTAGCATTTCGGATGCGCATTGTGTTTTTATTGATAATGAACTCTTTGTAAAAAACCTGCATATTGCGGAATATAGCAATGGCGGACAAAATAATCACGAGCCAAAAAGACAAAGAAAACTACTATTAAACAAGCAAGAGCTTAGTAAAATGATAGGTAAAGTAAAAGAAAAGGGAATGGCAATAATACCTATACGTTTGTTTATCAATGAAAAAGGGAAAGCAAAATTGGAAATTACTTTAGCAAAGGGGAAAAAAAATTACGATAAAAGAGAAAGTATTAAAGAAAAAGACCAAAAAAGAGATATTGCTAGGGAACAATCTAGCAGAAAATAAAAAGTGACTCTGGAGGGAGTCGAACCCCCAACCTCCTGATCCGTAGTCAGGTGCTCTATCCAGTTAAGCTACAGAGCCAAAATTTATAAAAAGATATCTATAGAAAATAATTTGCATTTAGTAAAACAGTAAGAAATTAAAATTATTCTATTTCTAATTCAAGTCCATAAATTGTTAGATCCTTTTTAAAATTAATCATATCTAAAAAAGATCCTCTCTTTATAACGCTCCTGCC
>JAYZYW010000030.1:0-25808 GCA_036139835.1 Bacteroidota bacterium | reverse complement strand
ACGACTCTGTTACTAAATCAAAATTTGACAATAAGTATGGCTGTAAAGAGTCATTAGTAGACGCAATTCGAAGAGCTACTGATGTGATGATAGCTGGTAAAGTTGCAGTTGTTGCTGGTTATGGTGATGTTGGTAAAGGGTCTGCGGCTTCATTAAGAGGGGCAGGAGCAAGAGTGATCATTACTGAAATTGATCCTATTTGTGCTTTGCAAGCAGCAATGGATGGCTTTGCAGTTAAAAGAATGGATGATGCATGTAAAAATGCTGATATCATTGTAACTACAACAGGAAATAAAGATATTATTCAGTCTCGTCATTTTGAGACTATGAAAGATAAAACCATTGTATGTAATATTGGTCATTTTGATAATGAGATTGATGTAGCTTGGCTAAATAATAATTGGGGCCATACAAAAAATACTGTTAAACCTCAGGTAGACATGTATACCATTGATGGGAAGGACATTATTTTGCTTGCGGAAGGCAGGTTAGTCAACTTAGGTTGTGCAACAGGACATCCTTCATTTGTTATGTCTAATTCATTTACTAATCAAGTACTAGCACAATTAGAGCTTTGGACTAATACAGATAAGTATGAGAATAAAGTTTATATGCTACCAAAACATTTAGACGAAAAAGTAGCTCGATTGCATTTGGCTAAAATTGGTGTAGAACTGGAAACTTTACGTCCTGACCAAGCGGAATATATTGGCGTAAAAGTTGAGGGGCCATATAAACCAGAATACTATAGGTATTAAAAAGTGCATAATTAGTAACTTGCTGAAAACATTTCTTTTTGTGCCTGTTGTGTTTAGTAGACTTGATCTTAGTTTGTGATTTTCACTAAAATAATGTAATATTGTGGTCTGAATAAAGATAAACAAGGATTATGAAAAGGTTATTATTTTGCTTTATATTTTTAATTAGTGTTCTTGCTGTTTCAGGACAATGTCTAATAGATACCAACTACTATCCAGTTGGAGCAAACTATGGGTTAGATCCTGATTCTTTGCCTGATGGTTATGTTGGGCAATTTTATGATGAAGATATGACATTTTTCTTGCCTTTAGACACAGTTGATGGCGGATTAACTGTTACTTTTGAAGATTTCCATATTACATCTATATCATTGCCTTTAGGATTGACATGGGAATGTAATAATTCAGCAAATAGTTGTCATTATGATCCAGCTGTAACTCAATATGGCTGTGTTAAGGTTTCAGGAACAGCTTTAATTGCAGGTAATTATGATGTTCAGGTTGATTTAGTAGCTACTCATGATTATTCCTCACTAGTTGGTACGGAGAATATTTCTTTTACCTTGCCTCTTACAATATTGCCTGACACATCTACATCTTCTAATGCTGGATTTGCAATGACTAATTCCTCAGGATGCACTCCGGTTACTATAAGTTTTGCAAATAATAATCCTGGCATGCTTTCTTATTTTTGGGATTTTGGAAATGGAAATACTAGTAATTTAGCTCAGCCAGCAGATCAAATTTATACTCAAGCTGGACAGTATATTGTGCAGTATTTGGCAGTACAAACAAATCCCGTTTATTTCTTAGAAAGTATTGAAGTTGTTTCAGGAAATTGTAGTGATGGGGCACTTACAGGAGATCCTGACTTCTTTTACACCGTTAGTACTCCTGCTGGAGTTTTAGAACAAGTTACGTGTAGTAATTATATTTCACAATCATTCCCCTTGTTCATCAATATCTCTAACCCGTTACAATTAACAGGTCAAAGCGTTACGATTGATTTAGATGATGATGATAGTATGTTTTCTTGTACTAGTATTGAAGATTGTGGTTTGCTTACTTTTACGCCTACACAACAGGCAGGTACTTTTTCAACAAATGGCGGGGGATTGTCTATAAATTATACTGTAATGGAAATCCCAGCAAATACAATAACTACAACAGATACAATTAATGTTTATGACTATCCGCAAATTCCTAATTTAGTTTATGATACATTAAATAATTTAATTTATACATCTGGAGATTCTATAGCAATGCAGTGGTATTATTATAATAGCCCAATGCCTGCAGCTACCGATACTTTTATTGCGCCAACATCTTCAGGCCTATATTCTTTAGTTATTGTAAATGAGCATGGTTGTAGTGCTACTTCTTTAGAGGTTTTAGTTGTGATATGTGATACCACTTATCAGCCAATGTTGGATGACAATGGCTCAACAGCATGGATGCTAGATTCTGCGTTATATTCTAATTTGCAATGGTATGATGATAATGGTATCATTAATGGGGCAAGCCAGTCCTTTTTCCCTGCTACTGTAAGTGGTTTTTATTATATAGTTGCTACTGATGAATTTGGCTGTACTTATTCATCTGAATCAGTATTATTAAGTCCTGTGATGAATTCAGAATCTCTATCTTTTTCTGGAATTGTACGGGTAGGCCCAAACCCCGTTTCAAATGGATACCCATTAACAATATACATAGAAAATATAGAATTCTCAGACGTTACAATTGTGTTAATAGATCTCTTTGGAAGGGAGGTGATTCGCAGAATTGTTCACTCAACCCTTTTCCCTTATCAGGTTAATTCACAAGAGCTTAGTAAACTTTCAAATGGATTGTATTATTTAGATATTTCATTTGATGGCAATAAGATAAGGAAGAAGATTATCAAGTCAGGTAACTAATTAAATATTCTGAGGATATTATTATCTAAACTCCAATTATAAGCTTTTAATGGTAATAGAGCGGGCGCGTTTAATACTGAACCTTCGTTATAAAGTAAAAACGCAGACTCACAACAGCCGCAATAAGCAATTCCTGAATTTAATGAATCAATATAAGAACAAGGCAAGCATGATTCATAGCTACAGTTTCTGTCATACACTTTGTAGTCTTCCCCAATTCCATGGTAAATAATGATTCCTTCTACCCCTCCCTCTATAAACATTGAGTTCCCTGGTGTTGCACTACTAGCTACTGTAGTATTATTTAAGTTAACAAGTTCATTTACATAAATATCTTGTATGTAGCAATTGTTGTCATCACAGTTTGATATCAAGATGCTGATTGTTATGATGTAAGCAAGCTTTTTCATGTCTGCAATTTTAGTAAAAATAAATAAGATTTTTACTCTCCATAATATTAAAAGATTTATATCTTTACGACCTTTAAAATTACTTAAACGAAACAGTATTATGTTAAGAAAAATTTATTTGATAGCAGCATTCGCATTAATTACAACTTTTGCATTTGCACAAACAGGAACCTTAAAAGGTGTAATCACTGATGCAATGAGCGGGGAGCCTATCCCTTTTGCAAATATTGTTGCGGAAAGGAATGGAAACCAGATTGGTGGGACTACTACTGATTTTGACGGAAATTATACAATAAAACCACTAGAGCCAGGGAACTATACTGTAAAAGCAACTTTTGTTGGCTATGGTACGGTTGAAATTACTGGGGTTATTATTTCTGCAAACAAAATAACTGATCAAAATGTAAAGTTACAAGAAGGTATCGCTATTGGAGAGGTTAAGATTATTGAATATAAGAAGCCTTTATTAGATAAAGACAATCTTTCTGGTGAAACAAAAACAGCAGAAGAAATTGTTGCTTTACCAACAAGAAGTGTAGCTTCTGTAGCTGCTACTACTGCTGGTATTTATCAGAAAGATGAGGGTGAGTCAGTAAATATAAGAGGCTCTAGAGATAATGCTACTGAGTATTATATTGATGGAATAAAAGTAAGGGGAGCTATGGGAGTCCCTACTTCTGGGATAGAGCAGATTACCGTAATTACAGGTGGTGTCCCTGCTAAATATGGAGATGCAACTGGTGGTATTATTTCCGTAACAACTAAAGGTCCCTCTAGCAAGTTTTCTGGAGGATTAGAGTACGAAACTTCTTCATTATTTGATTCTTATAACTATAATCTTTTAGGATTTGCTCTTTCTGGCCCTATCTTAAAAAAGAGAAATACTGATGGAACAAAAGGGAATTCAACAATTGGTTATTTTTTATCTGGAGAGTTAAAGAGTGTTGATGATAAGGATCCTTCAGCAATTGGTATGTGGAAAGTAAAAGATGATGTATTGGAGGGATTAAGAAACAATCCATTTGTAGTAGCTCCAAATGCTACGGCTGGGTTTTTAAGTTCTTCTGAATTTTTAAAAGAATCTGATTTTGAATTAGTTGATGCAAAATTAAATACGAATGAGAAAAGAATTAATGTTTCTGGTAAACTTGATTTTAAACCTTCTAGCAATACATTTCTTTCTTTGGGAGGAGCTTTTTATGCTCGTAAAAGTAATGATTTTAGCTATTGGAGATCTATGTATTCTTCGGATGAAAACAGAAATTCATCTGAAACAACATATCGTTTATTTGGTAAGTTAACTCAAAAATTTGGCTCTGAAGATTCAAATTCTGATGAAAGTGCTTCAACAATTAAAAATGCATTTTTTACAATTCAGGGAGACTATACTAATAATAAAAACACTTTAGGCGATGAAGAGCATGGAGGTAATATTTTTGATTACGGATATGTAGGGGAGTTCAATACTTACAAAGCTCCAATTTATGAATTTGGAACTGCTATTGATTCTTTAACTGGTACTATTTATACTGGCCGAATATTAAATGGATGGGCTGATACATTATACACTTTTGATGCTAGTACTATTAATCCAAACTTGGTAAATTATACTTCAGCATATTACGATATGTTTTCTCAATATGGAATGACTTCTTATCAATCTAGTACAATGGGAGAATACTTTGGTGTTGATGCCTCTAATGATGGAATTATTAGAACAGCTGCCGACCTTAAAGGGCAGGGATTGATGAATGGAAGTGATCCAGGAGGTGTTTATTCATTGTTTGGAAATCATGGTTATTGGTATGGTTATTCTACTCAAGAAGAAAGAACACAAGTAAGCTTTAAGGCATCAGGTTCAGCTGATATTAAATCGCATGAATTTTCATTCGGGTTTGAATTTGAACAAAGAAAAGATTATTATTGGCAATTTAATGCATGGAGGTCTATTTGGTCATTAATGAGACAACAGGCTAACAAACATATATTAGAGCGTGATTTATTTAATCCTAATCCAGTGTTTGATGTAAATGGCATTTATCAAGATACTATTAATTATGATAGATTATTTATTGCTGAAGAACAATCAGATTTTGATAGAAATTTAAGAGATGTTTTAGGATTAAATCCAAACGGAATAGATTTTATTGATATTGATTCTTATGACCCTTCAACTTATTCATTAGATTTATTTAGTGCTGATGAGTTATTGAATAATGGGAGTTCATTAGTTTATTATTATGGGTATGATATTTATGGAAATAAAAATACTGAAAATGCTACTCTTGCAAAGTTTTTTGAGGAAGGAAGCGATAGATTAATTGCTCCTTTTAATCCTATTTATACTGCAGGTTATATTCAAGATAAATTTGCAGTTGAGGATTTAATTTTTAATATTGGACTTAGGGTAGATCGTTATGATGCTAATCAACAGGTATTAAAAGACCAACATTTATTGTATAGCGCCTATACTTCAGGAGCAAATACGACATTAATAAACTCAACTAATATCCCTTCAACTATAGGTAATGATTATGTTGTTTATGTTGATGATATTGAAAACCCTTCTGCAATTGTAGGGTATCGTGATAATGCGGATGATACTTGGTATAATGCTGAAGGGCTTCAAATTTCTGACCCTAATTTATTAGCTGAAGCAGCAGGAGGGAAGATTGCCCCTTATTTACAAAACCCTACTAATGCAAAAGCAGGGATTGTTACTATGGATGCTTTTGAAGATTACACCCCTGAAGTTGTGTTTATGCCAAGGATAGCGTTTTCATTTCCTATTTCTGATGAAGCTCAATTTTTCGCACACTATGATGTGTTGACTCAGAGACCTCCTTCAAATAACAGATTAGAACCTGTTGATTATTTATTCATGTCTGATAGAGTAGGAGCATTATTAAATAATCCTAATTTAAAACCAGAAAAAACGGTTGATTACGAATTAGGATTTGCTAAAACATTATCATTGAAATCTGCTTTGAAGATTTCAGCGTTTTATAAAGAGCTTAGAGATATGATGCAAGTTATAAATGTATTACAAGCTTATCCTGCTCAGTATTTAACTTATGGAAATATTGACTTTGGTACGGTAAAAGGAATGTCAATTAACTATGATTTAAGAAGATCTAATAATATACAACTTACTGCTAATTACACACTTCAGTTTGCTGATGGTACAGGCTCATCTGCTACTTCAGGGCAAGATTTAGTAAATACTGGTCAGCCTAACTTAAGAACAACTATCCCATTATCATATGATCAGAGACATGCGATTTCAACTGTAGTTGATTATCATTATGGTGACGGTAAAGATTATAATGGGCCAGTTTGGTTTGGAGCAAAAGTCTTCCAAAATGCTGGTGCTAATATTACCCTAGCGGCTGGTTCAGGAACACCATATTCTAAACAATCTAACATTACACAAGAAGCAGCTTCAGGGATTAATGATCGTTCAACTCTTTCAGGAAGCTTAAATGGTTCTCGTTTACCATGGCAATTCCGTATTAATATGAAAGTAAACAAGGAGTTTGAGATTAAATGGAATGAAAAGAAAAGATCACATGTAAATGTGTACTTGCAAGTGCAAAATTTAATGGATGCTAAAAATATTATAAGCACTTATCGTGCTACTGGGAATCCTGAGGATGATGGTTATTTAACATCAGCAGCCGCACAAAACGCTATTGATGCTAGAAATGATCCTGATGCATTCAGATATCTTTACTCATTAGCTGTTAATGATCCTGATCATTATAGCTTACCTAGAATGTTTAGAGCAGGTATTAGTTTACAATTTTAATATAAAGAATAGATAAAAAGAAAAATAGTTTTTTTATGAATAATAAAGTAAAACAAATAGTAACATTATCATTAGCTTTCTTTTCGATTGCTTTGATAGGAAAAGAGAATGTAGAAAATCTTAATGCAACATCAGTAGTTAATACTAAAGTTGCTGCTGGGTGTAATCCTTCTACCTCACAAACGGACCTTGATGTAAATAATGTAAGAACAATAATTATGGCAGGGGGTGATATGTGGTGGAACTTAGATGATGCTCGGTATGAAATTCCTAAAAACGGTAATAAACACTCTATGTTTGCAGGCGCACTCTGGATTGGTGGTGTTGATGATGGAGGACAATTAAAAGTTGCTGCCATGACTTACCGCCAATCTGGTAATGATTTTTGGCCAGGTCCTTTAAATATTTCTAATGCAACAATCACTGCAGAGGAGTGTAATAAATGGGATAACCACTTTAAGTTGGAGCGTTCAGATGTTGAAGAGTATGTTGCTCGGATTGATACAGATCCTACTTATGAGATACCTGCTGCAATCTTAGATTGGCCGGCTCATGGTGATCCTGCACAAGGACAAGATGAATTTTTAGCTCCTTTCTTTGATGTAAATGGCAATGGTGTTTATGAACCTTATGATGGTGACTATCCTGATTATAATATTACAGGAACAAATGAGGATGCTAAACTTTTTGGTGATCAGACTTTATTTTGGATTTTTAATGATAAAGGAAATATTCATACTGAAACTGAGGCGGAACCATTAGGACTGGAAATTCATGCACAGGCATTTGGTTTTACTGCTGACAATGAAGTTAATGATATGACTTTTTATAACTATAAAATAATTAACAGATCAACCTTACCTTTAAATGACACTTATTTTGGTCAATGGGTTGATCCTGATTTAGGTTATTATTTGGATGATTATGTGGGCTGCGATGTAGGTTTAGGTTTAGGTTTCTGTTATAATGGAGATGCCGAAGATGAAGGTGCTGCAGGTTATGGATTTAATCCTCCTGCAATTGGAGTAGATTTCTTCCAAGGACCATTATCTGATGAGGGTGACAATATTGATAATGATAGAGATGGGGTTACTGATGAGCTTGATACACTTATTCTAGCTTCAGGAGATACTTTATTTCAAACAGAGAAGATTATCATGTCAAAGTTTGTTTATTATAACAACGATTTCACTGTTACTGGAAATCCAGAAAGCGGGACAGACATTTATAACTATTTAAGAGGTATTTGGAAGGATAATGTCCCTATGACTTATGGTGGTGATGGACATGGAGGGGGAAGTGGGAGTACTACTACTTTATGTGATTTCATGTTTCCAGGGACATCAGACGCAAATTTTGAAGGGCAAGAATGGACAGAAGTAACTGCTGGAAATATTCCTGCTGATAGAAGATTTTTACAATCTGCAGGGCCGTTTACTCTTGAAGCAGGTGCTGTAAACATGATTACTACTGGTGTTGTTTGGGCAAGAGCAAAATCAGGGGGCCAAACAGCGTCTATACAATTATTAAAGGTTTATGATAGAGAAGCTCAAGCATTATTTGATAATAACTTTAATATCTTAAACGGACCTGATGCTCCAGATTTAACTATTAGAGAATTAGATAAAGAATTAATCTTTACTTTATCAAATAGCGGAACTTCAAATAATATAGATAATTCTTATTCTGAGAAAGATCCTTATATAGGAAATCCAGATAATCTTTTAAATTATCCAAACTATGAATTTCAAGGCTATCTAGTTTATCAATTAAAAGATGCTACAGTATCGGTAACTAATTTAGATGATCCTGATAAAGCAAGATTAATTTACAGAAGTGATATAAAAGATGATGTACTAGGTATTGTAAACCAATATTTAGATCCAACTTTAGGAGTTTATACTCCAATTGAGGAGGTTGCCGCTATCTTAAGCGAGGGTGTTATTGGCTCGGTTAATGAAGGGATTGAGTTTTCTTTTCAAATATCTGATGATAAATTTGCTTTAGGAAATACAAGATTAGTAAATCATAAGACTTATTATTTTATGTCATTAGCTTATGGCTATAATAGAGCAGAAGAAAATGCATCTCCTTATGATGTAGATGCTGATGATTATGATGGAAGGAATCAACCGTATATTTCAGGAAGAAGAAATATTCAAGTTTATTCTGCTATTCCTCATTTTACAGATTCAGAAAATGGAGGTATGATTCTAAATGCCTCATATGGTGATGGTGTAAAAATCACAAGATTAGAAGGACAAGGAAATGGTGGTATGGCACTTGAGTTAACAGCAGAAACTGTTAATGAGATTTTAACTTCAGAAGATCATAGAAGTTTATACCCAACTTATGAGCAAACTGAAGGCCCAATTGCAATTACGGTAGTTGATCCTGTCAAAATAACTCAAGGAGATTTTACATTTAAGTTAATGGATCCACAATTTAATAATCCCATTTCAGCATCTATTACTTCATATGGTAGATGGGAGTTATTTAATAATGAAACTGGGTATATGGTTAGTTCTGATAATATAGATATTGAAAGCATTTTTGACGATAATGATATTTGGCAATATGATTTAGGAGAATCAAATAAATATATTGATGCACTTGGATTAAATGCTAATATTTCTATAGGAGTTCAGCCTGGAGCGGGTCCAGATAATATTGAGAATAATGGCTTGATTTCTGGGACGATTGAGTTTGAAGATATAAATGATAGATGGTTAAGCGGTGTTGCAGATAGCGATGATGAGTTGGAATTCTTTAGTTTGTGGGGATTTAATTGGATTAGAGCTGGTTCATTTGAGAATACGACTAATGCGCTTTTGGGTGACTATGGGGTAGGAACTAAAATAGATGATCCTAATGGTGCTTTTGAAGGAGCCGTTGTACAAACAAATATTGCGTCTCTTCCTTGGTTTATGGGGGGGACTACTGAGTGGTCAGGAGGTACGTGGGCTCCTTATCGTTTTGCTTCTCACTTTAACGATGGCCCAGGACTACAAAGTTCTATTACTAATTTGGCTAAGTTATCAAATCTAAATTCAGTGGATGTTGTAATTACTGATGATAAATCAAAGTGGAGTAGAGTGTGTGTAGTTGAAGCTCAAGACGATCCTTTACTTGCGGAGGGCGGTCAAGTAAAAATGGGATTAAGACAATCACCATCAGTTGATCAAGATGGTAATGATGATGGTAGTGGTACTATGGGATTAGGTTGGTTCCCCGGTTATGCTATTGATATAGAGACAGGAGAAAGATTAAATATTATTTTCTCAGAAGATTCATGGCAAACTTCTGAAAATGGAAATGATATGATATGGAATCCTACTGGAAAACTCATTACAGATGAATTTCCACTATATGATGGACAACAGTTTTCAGGAGGGAATTATTTATTAGGAGGTAAACATTTTATTTATGTCGTAAAAGGAGAGGCGTGGGTAAAAGGTACCGAAGATTATATGAATGATATGCCTAATTGTGATTTTTCTCCAAATTATGATGAATCAGCTTGGATTTATGCTAAATTATTAGGGGGAACCTTAACTGGAAAATGGTCTGTATTCAAAAATGTAACTTGGGTTGGGGCACCTTTATTGGCACCAGGAAGAGCGCTGAATCTTTCAAATACAGCAACTGTTAAGCTAAGAGTAGCTAAACCGTATAAGCAATATGAAACCGTTGCTCCTTATATTGATTACAATAATGATTTAGTTATAACTGACAATGAGGTAATAATAAAAGATAAAAATACAGATTTAACTTTAGGGAATACTTATGTAGTTGCTTATGAAAATTCTGCAACTACTTGGGGCGGTAAAACAGTAACTTATGATGGAATTGATTATCAGGTTGGAGAGTCATTTATTGCTACAGGGCCAACTAATTTAAGCGGATCAACCTCAGTGAAAGCAAGAGTTATAGAGGCAAATGCTTTGAATAGCTTCAATCCTACATATAGTTTTAGTACAGATGATATTGTTGCTGAAAAAGGAAATGTTGATGTTGCTTTCGATGCCATGGAAACAATAAAAGTAGTTCCTAATCCTTATTATGGGTATTCTTCTTACGAAACCAATCAGTTAGATAATAGAGTTAAAATTATTAATCTATCAGGGGAAGCTACAGTAAAGATTTTCTCAGTTGGCGGAGGTTTGATTCGAACTCTTAAGAAAGATGATAGCATGACTTCTATTGATTGGGATTTAAAGAATGATTTTGGAATTCCAATTGCATCAGGTTTATATATAATTCATGTACGTGCAAGATTATGGGATGCTGATGCAAACGAGTTTGTAGAAAAAGATAAAGTGATTAAATGGTTTGGTTCATTAAGACCGATTGATTTAGATACTTTTTAATAAAATAAATATATAGACGATAATAAATAGTATAAATATGAAACAAATTAATAACTGGATAAAAGTTGCTGTAGTTGTTGCATTTTTAGGAATTTCTTTAAATCCAAGTTTTGCAGGAAATCCTCAAAGAGCAGGACAAGCAGGCGCTTCTGAACTTTTGATAAACCCTTGGGCTAGAACATCAGGATGGGGTGGGGCAAATATTGCTGGTGTTAGGGGATTAGAAGGTATTTATTCTAATGTTGCTGGACTTGCTTTTACACAAAAAACAGAATTGATTTTCTCCCAAACATCATGGTTGCAATATGGGAGTAAAATGTTTAGTGCTGATGATGCTGTTAGTAGTATTAGTTCATTTGGATTTTCTCAAAAAGTAGGGGAATCAGGGGTTCTTGGTTTTGCTGTAATGAGTATGGATTTTGGTGATATTGAAATAACTACTGTGGAGTTGCCTGAAGGAGGTATAGGAACTTATTCCCCTAAGTTTATGAATATGGCGGTCTCATATGCCAAGATATTCTCCAACAGTATCTACGGAGGGGTTACTATAAAAATGATTTCAGAACAAATATCTAATGTTGCTGCTAGTGGTGTCGCTTTAGATGCAGGTATACAATATGTAACTGGCGCTAAAGAAAATATGAAATTTGGGATTTGTTTAAAAAATGTTGGTCCCAGAATGTCATTTACTGGTGATGGACTATCTTTTAGAGGTATTGTTGGTGATGATGATGATTATAAGATGACGGTTGAACAAAGATCATCAGAATTAGAATTGCCGGCATTATTAAGTATTGGTATGTCATATGATATTAATGTGCAAAGACACCGAATCACTGGTGCGGGAGCATTTACCTCTAACTCTTTCCAAAAAGATCAATATAGGCTTGGAGGGGAATACTCTTATAGAGAAATGTTTATGGTTCGTATGGGTTATACTTATGAAGAAGGAATTAGAACTCCAAGTACAAGAACAACTGCTTTGAGAGGTCCATCTGCTGGTTTTACTGTTGAATTACCAATGGGAGATAATGGCTCTACATTTGGATTTGACTATTCTTACAGACATACTGATCCGTTTCAAGGCTCGCATACTATTGGAGCTAGGATTAATTTATAAAATTTAATAAAACATATAATGTGCAAAAAGGGGGGGGACTTCCTTTTTGTGTATTTATAAGCGATACAATTATGACTACAATATATTTATCACAACAAGGTTATGACGATTTAAAAGCTGAGTTAAAACAATTAAAATCAGTTGATCGTCTAAATATAATAAGTCAAATAGCTGAAGCTAGAGATAAGGGTGATTTATCAGAAAATGCTGAGTATGATGCTGCAAAAGAAGCACAAGGATTATTGGAGGCGAGAATTGCAAAATTAGAGAATGATGTTGCAAATGCTCGTGTATTGGATAAAACAGACATGGATACATCAATAGTACATTTGCTTACAAAAGTTACAATTAAGAATACAGCTAATGATATGAAAATGACTTATGCAATTGTTTCGGAATCAGAAGCTGATTTGGCTGCTAGAAAGATTTCAGTAACTTCTCCAATTGGGAAAGGGCTTTTAGGAAAAGCTATTGGTGAGATTGCTGAAGTTAACGCGCCAAATGGCATCCTAAATTTTGAGATTATTAATATACAACCTCTGTAATGTCAAGTGTTTTTTCTAAAATAGTAAGTGGTGATATCCCAGCATTTAAAATAACTGAGGATAAAAAACATTTGGCATTTTTAGATATTTTTCCATTGGCATATGGTCATGTTTTAGTAATTCCTAAAAAGGAAACAGACTATATTTTTGACATTGCTTCTGATGAATATTTGGAATTTTTTAGATTTGCTCAAAAAGTAGCTAAAGCAATGGATAAAGTTATTGTATGTAAGCGAATTGGCATTGCTGTTATTGGATTGGAAGTTCCTCATGCACATATTCATTTAGTACCTTTAAATAATGTTTCAGACATTAATTTTTCAAGGCCTAAATTAAAATTCTCTGATGAGAAGATGGTTGATATAGCTAAAAAAATTAGATCTTTTATTTAAGCTTTTCTGGGTTGTCTTTAAGAAAAGCCCCCCACCCTTTATAGTTTTTTCCGCTATTGTTTGGGTTTCTTTGAAAATGATGACAAACTGCTGCTGCTAAGCCATCACTTGCATCTAAATGCTTTGGCATTTCTTTTATTTCAAGTATTGATTTAAGCATTGCTGCAACCTGTTCCTTACTTGCTGTTCCTTTTCCTGTAATTGCCATTTTAATCTTTTTTGGAGCATATTCAAATATTGGCACATTACGGTATAATGCTGCGGACATTGCTACTCCTTGTGCCCTTCCAAGCTTTAACATTGATTGTACATTTTTTCCAAAGAAAGGTGCTTCTACAGCTAATTCATCAGGCCTATACTCATCTACTAATTGCAAGGTTCTTTCAAAGATTCTTTTCAATTTTAATTCATGTGATCCTAATTTTGACAAATGCAAAACTCCCATTTGGATCAATTTTATTTTTTTTTCTTTAATATGGATGATTCCATATCCCATTATAGTCGTTCCGGGATCAATGCCTAATATGATTTTATCAGTTTGCAATTGTTATCTTTGTCTCAACAAAACTAAGCAATGCAAAGTAAAAAAACGATTAGCTTTCTAATAAAAATTGGAATTGTAGCTTTTGCCCTTTTCTTTTTATATCAACAGCTTACTTCTAAAAGTAGTTCTGAGCAGTTTAATGTTGATCATATTTTGTTGCAATTACAACAAAACTATCTTGTAATTGGTTTAGTGATTCTTATGATGTTCTTAAACTGGTTTTTAGAATCTTTAAAATGGAGATTCTTAATTTCAAAGATTGAAAAGATAACTATTAAACGTTCAATTAGAGCTGTTTTTTCTGGGATTACTGTTTCTGCATTTACACCCAACAGAGTGGGGGAATATGCAGGAAGGGTCTTCTGTCTGGAAAAAGCAGATAGAATTCAAGGAGTATTGATTACAGTAATTGGGTCTATGGCTCAATTGGTTATTACTATTGTATTTGGGTTAATTGGGATTTTATTATTGCCCAATTTAATGCCAGAATTTGACGCATTGTTATCAAACGTTATTTTTATTTATCCAATAATGTTATTCATTATTATACTATTAATTACACTTTTAGTAACATTATTTTTGAATGCATCAGTTTTGTCAGTTGTATTATCAAAATTTAAATTCCTCAGCAAGTTTGCTAAATATAATGAAGTATTTACTTTCTATAATTCCTCTGAGTTATTAGAAGTTTTATTGTATTCAACTGCCAGATACATAGTGTTTTCTACTCAGTTTTTTATTCTTTTACAGGTTTTCGAGGTTCATATTTCATATTTAGATGCTGTTGTTTTAACCACAGCTATGCTCTTTGTGATTTCTGTTATTCCTACTATTGCAATCACTGAAATTGGGGTTAGAGGGTCTGTGGCCCTTTTTTTATTTGGCTTGGTGTCATCAAATACAATTGGTATTTTATCAGCTACTTTTGTAATGTGGGTTATTAATTTGTTACTTCCAGCTTTAATTGGGACAGCATTTATTTTTACGCTTAATTTTTTCAGAAAATAATGCAGTTTGTAGTTTTAATCATTTTGTTTCTTTATGGATTATTGATTATTAGATATGCTCTTGGTTGGAGTAAAACAAAAAGAATATCGCAAGAGAATTTTTCTCCAAAAGTTAGTGTGGTTATTGTAATGCGAAATGAAGAAAACGAGATCGCTTGTTTACTTAAGGGTTTGCAATCTCAAATTTACTCTACTGATAAATTGGAATTTATTTTAGTGAATGATCATTCTACTGATAATACATTGGCTTTGTTAGAAAAATCGAATTTGCTTAATCTTCAAATTCTAAATATGAAAAAAGATGAATCTGGGAAGAAGCATGCAATTAGTATGGCAGTTTCTATTGCAAGTGGGGATATTATTTTAGCCTCAGATGCCGATTGTAATTTTAATTCTAATTGGGTGAAAACAATGGTTAACTATTTTAGAAATAATGATGTGAAATTAGTTTCTGGTCCTGTAGCTTTTAATAAGCAGAGGGGGATTTTTCAAAGTTTGCAAGCATTGGAGTTTGCATCGTTAATTGGGAGTGGTGCTGGAGCAATTGGAATTAAAAGTGCAATTTTTTGTAATGGCGCAAATATGGCTTATAGAAAAGAGGTGTTTGTGGAAGTAAATAATTTTAAAAAGGATAATGCAGTAAGTGGTGATGATGTTTTTTTATTACATAGTATAAAAGCTAAATATCCTAATTCAATTGTTTTTGCAAAGGAAGAAAATGCTATAATAACTACTAAAAGTGCGCAAAATTTTAGGGATTTTATTAATCAAAGAAAAAGGTGGGTAGCCAAGAGTAGTGTGTATAAAGATATGGAGAGTATTTATGCTTCTTATTTGGTGTTTTTCACAAATCTGTCTTTTGTTTTTTTGTTTGTGCTGCTTTTTTTTGATGCTTTTTTCCTTCAATTTTTTGCGCTTTTTTATGTTATAAAGTTTATTGTAGATTCATTTTTGCTTTACCCTACTTTAAAATTTCTTAACCGAACAGATTTAATAAAATGGATTTTCCCTTTTGAGTTGTTTTATTCATTTTACATAATTTTGATTGTTATTTTTTCTTTCACCAAAAAGTTTGAATGGAAAGATAGAATGCATAAAAAATAAATGAAATCAGCATCCTTAAATAAATTAGCTTGGCAAAAATTAAAGAATAATAAACTTTCTTTTTTTTCTTTATGCTATATTGTATTAGTAGTTTTGATTGGTGTTTTTGCAGTAGTTATTAGTCCTGATAGATCGCCAAATGCTAATGAAATGCATATTGAGTTAGCTGCTCAAAAGCCTTTCACAAAAGTATTATTTTTAGAAACTCCAAAAAGTGGAAATTCTGATATTTCTTTTTTGCAATCTATTTTTGTTGGAGCTCCTTCAAAAGTTAAAAGAGTATCAATTGATAGTTTTAAAGCGCTAAATAATAGCATAGTATACTTGCCTTATAACTCTGAAATAGAACAAAAATATGTTGGAGAATATAAAATTTCAGAACAAACTTTTTGGTTTGGAACTGATAAGTATGGTAGAGATTTACTAAGCAGAATACTTTATGGAATTCGTATTTCTTTATCTGTTGGTTTTATTGCTGTATTCATCTCACTTATTATTGGGATTAGTTTAGGGCTTGTTGCAGGATATTTTAGAGGGAGGACGGATGATGTTATTATGTGGTTTGTAAATGTGATTTGGAGTATTCCAACTCTACTTATGGTAATTGCTATTACTTTAGCATTAGGAAAAGGATTCTGGCAAGTATTTGTAGCAGTTGGGCTAACTATGTGGGTTGAGGTAGCTCGAATTGTAAGAGGACAAGTGCTTTCTATTAGAGAACTGGAGTTTGTAGAGGCAGGAAAAGCATTGGCATACAAACCATTTAGAATAATATTTAAGCATATTTTACCTAATGTTATTGGTCCGGTTATTGTTATTTCGGCAGCTAATTTTGCAGCGGCTATTTTAATTGAGGCCGGACTTTCCTTTTTAGGAATTGGAGCACAGCCACCTACGCCAAGTTGGGGAGGAATGATTAAAGATCATTATGCTTACATAATAATGGATAAGGCGTATTTAGCAATTATACCTGGATTAGCAATTATGAGTTTGGTTTTAGCTTTTATGTTATTGGGTAATGGTTTGCGTGATGCTTTTGATGTAAAAGGTTAATTTTTTAATAATTTAAAACAATAAAAATGGATTTATTTTATGCTGCTTTAATTATCTTTTGTTTAAGACTTGCTGATCAAAGTTTAGGAACTATGAGATCTAGATTAGTTAGTAGAGGCAAACCAATATATGCAGCACTCGTAGGGCTTATTGAATCTGCAGTTTGGATAATTGCAGTAGGAAAAGTGATTAAGGATATTGATGAGCCAATTTTAATAGCAGGATATGCAATCGGATTTGCTGCAGGAACAATACTAGGATACTATGCAGAAAGAATACTTGGATTAGGAGATGTAGTAATTAGAGTGTTTGCTTCTATTGAATCTCCTAGTGTAGCAGAACCATTAAGAGCAAAAGGTTTTGGAGTTACTGTAATTAATGGTGAAGGAAAAGATGGAACTGTAAAAATATACTGGTGTATAATTCCAAGAAGAAAACTGAAATCTGCTTTACAGATTGTTAAAAAAGTTAATCCTGATGCATATGTTACAACAGATTCAGCTAACCCAATTTCACTTAAGAAATAAATAAAAAAATCCTCTCAGCAATGAGACAGTGTTTTAAAATACTAATAAGCCACTAATAAAGATGACAGCTCCGGCAACTAATAGTATTAAAGTATAGGGTAAGATTTCTTTCGCCTTTAGTCCTGTAATGCCCAATAATGGCAATGCCCAAAAAGGTTGTAACATATTTGTTAATTGGTCGCCATAAGCTAAGGCCATGACACTTTTTGGTATACTTACGTCTAATTGTGTCGCAGCTTCAATAATTATAGGCCCTTGCACAGCCCATTGCCCCCCACCACTTGGTACAAACACATTTACTATTCCAGCACTAATAAAAGTAAATATTGGAAATGTTATTTCATTCGAAATGCTTACGAAAAAATCAGACATAATTTGTACCATTCCTGAGTGATTCATAATTCCCATAATCCCAAAATAAAGGGGAAATTGTATCAATATACCTGATGCTCCTGAAATTGCATTATCTACTGCTTTCAAAAAATTAAAGAAATTTTTGTGCATTAGTATTGCAAGACCAAGCAACACTAAATTTATATAATTAGGATTTATCACTTTTAAAGAAATATCTTCTGGAAGAATAATTGCTTTGTAAAAGGCATAGAGAATAATTGTCCCTCCAAAAATCCACGCTAAAAGACTGCTATGGTCTAATTTCTCAGCTCCAGTAATTGTAGTCTCTTCTTTTTTTATTTCTGATGAAATAGTAATAGTGTTTCCGGAATTTTGTTTTCCTAAATAATACATAAGTAAGGGGAGGGCAATAAGTAAAACAATACTTATGCTTATATTCATAGTTGAAAAAACAGTTTCTGATTGAGAGATAACGCCAATTTTATCTGCTAAAAAATGTCCTTCTTCTGCAATTTTTATCGGTGCAGATCCTGATATTCCTCCGTGCCATACCATAAGGCCAGAGTAGCCTGCGGCTCCAATTAATGGGTAATTAAGTTTTATGTTTTTTGTACTTGCATGTTCTCCAACCTTTCTTGCAAAAATGGCTCCAAAAATAAGTCCTAGTCCCCAATTGAAAAGAGATACTAGTATTGTAAAAAATGTAATAATTGCAGCCGCATTTGCTGTATTAGTGCAGTACTGAACTCCTTTTGAAATGATGTTGTTTATTGGCTTACTTAATGCTAGGGTATGTCCTAAAACTAGCATCAACATCATTTGAATAGCAAATACTAATAGTGGAGAATGCCAAATACCTTGCTCCCAAAATGATAAAAGCTGTAAAAAATGATTTCCATCAGCTTTAGGTTCGGTTATAGTAAGTGCTAATAAGAAAGTGAAAAAAGTAAGTATAACGGCTATTGTAAAAGGTGCCGGTAAGAGCACCTTAAAAACCTTTTCAAACTTCTTAGTAATTGACATTTTTAGAATGGCAAATCGTCTTCTTCAGTTGCAGGAGCATTAAATTCTGGAGCATCTTCCATGCCACTTACCCTACCATCAGCTAGACTTTCTATTCTCCAAGCATCAATGTTATGGAAGTATCTTCCATTAAATTCTTTTGAAGATAAGTTAAATGAAACTTCCACTTGATCTCCTTCATTATGGTGATTTAGGATTTCAATTTTGTCGTCTCCAAATAATTGGAAACAAATTTCTGGATTATATTGCGCTCCAGTATCCAATAGAAAAGATTGTTTTTTCCATTCGTTACCTGCTTTTGATGTTCCGCTTTCAACACTTAATTTTCTACTTAGCTTTCCTTTAACTGATAAATTCATCTTTATAAAATTTTAATTTAGGGCAGCAAATTTAAAGAAATTTTTTGCTAAAAAATCTTTAAAGTTCGTTTTGTAGATAAATGTTAAAAAATAATATCTTTGCCCTCCTTAATTGCGGGTGTGGCGGAATTGGTAGACGTGCTAGACTTAGGATCTAGTGCCGCAAGGCGTGGGGGTTCGAGTCCCTTCACCCGCACAAATTTAACCCCCTCACTTTAGTGGGGTTTTTTTGTTTTGTCAGTGTTTTATAATCAGATAAATAAGTGTATTTTCGCACCCCTTTTAAAAATAAATAAAAGATGAGAATTATACAAAGTAAATCAAAAGATTTAATAGCAACTATTTCTGTTGAGGTAAAAGAGACAGATTATACTGAAAAAGTAAATAAGGTGCTTCAGGACTATCGTAAAACAGCACAGATTCCTGGATTCCGAAAAGGCAAAACTCCTATGGGAATTATCAATAAAAAATATAGAACATCAGTTGTTGTTAAGGAAGTAAATAAATTACTTCAGGATGAATTATATAAATATATTACTGGAGAAAAGCTAAGAGTTTTAGGTTCTCCAATGCCAATTGATAGCAAGCCAATTGATTGGGAAAATGATGAGGAGTTTAATTTTGAATATGAAGTAGGTTTAGCACCTGAATTTGATGTAAAGATTACATCTAAAGACAAACTAAATTACTACAAAATTCAGGCTGATGCTAAACTTGTGGAGGGGTATTGTATTGATATTGCTAAAAAATATGGTAAAATGAGTAATCCTGAAGTTTCTACTGAAGGAGACTTAGTTTTCTGCACTATTGAACAGCTAGATATTTCTGGAAAAGTCATGGATAATGGAATTAAAAATGATGCTACTGTTTCAATGGATTATATAGCTGATCAAAAAATTAAAAAGCAATTTATTGGACTAAAAACATCTGATGTAATTAGCGTAAACGTAATGAAGGCTTTTACTAATCATACTGATTTAGGATCGATGTTAAATGTTGATCATGTGGCTATTCATAATTTAACTTCAGAAGAATTTCAGTTTACAGTTAAGAATATAAATAGATTAGAGCCTGCTGAGTTAAACATTGAATTATTTGATAAAGTTTATGGTTCGGGATCCGTTAAGAATGAAAAGGAATTCAAGGCGAAAGTTAAAGCAGAAGCCGAGGGTCAGTTTGTTAGCGAGAGCGATAGAATGCTTAAGAATGATGTTGTAACTTATTTTATTAATAAGTTAAAATTGGATATGCCAAATGAATTTCTGAAAAGATGGTTAGTGCAAACTTCTGAGCAGCCAGTTACTATGGAAATGTTAGAAAAAGAGTACGACATGTATTCTAAAAGCTTACAATGGCAACTTATTGAGAATAAAATATTAGAAAACTATGAGGTTAAAGTAACTCAAGATGATGTTTTAGCACATGCCAAACAATTGATTAGAATGCAAATGAAACAATATGGTCAGCCAGAAGGAGATGACAAACAATTGACTGATATTGCTAATAATATTTTGAAAAATGAAGAGGAGAGAAAGAAATTGTATGATCAGATTTTAGACAAAAGAACACTAGCTGTTTATAAAGAAAACTTCAAATTAAATGAAAAAAGTATTTCTTATGATGATTTTATTAAATTAGCATCAGAAAAATAACAAAAAATATTTTATCATGGATTACGGAAAAGAATTTGAAAAATACGCAACAAAACATAAGGGGGTAAGTAGTTTATCTCTTAATGAATTTACTTCAATTTATGGCAATTATATTTCGCCAACTATTATTGAAGAAAGACAGATGAATGTCGCAAGTATGGATGTTTTTTCGCGTTTGATGATGGATAGGATTATCTTTTTAGGGGTGCCTATTAATGATTATGTAGCGAACATTATTCAAGCTCAACTTTTATTTTTGGAATCAGTTGATGCAAAAAAAGACATTTTAATTTATTTAAATTCTCCTGGAGGGGGAGTTTACCCAGGGCTTGGTATTTATGATACTATGCAGTATATTAATCCTGATGTTTCTACTATTTGTACAGGAATGGCAGCTTCAATGGGAGCAGTATTGCTTTGTGCTGGTGCAGCTGGAAAAAGAACAGCTCTTAAGCACTCAAGAGTAATGATTCATCAACCATTAGGAGGAGCACAAGGACAAGCTTCCGATATTGAAATAACTGCAAATGAAATTAAAAAATTGAAGAATGAATTGTATGAAATTATTGCGCATCATTCAGGGCAAAAATTTGATAAAGTTTGGGGGGATAGTGATAGAGATTTTTGGATGACTGCAGATGAAGCAAAAGCTTACGGGATGATTGATGAAGTATTGGAAAGAAAAAAATAATGTCAGAAACTGAAAAAGTTGTATGCTCTTTTTGCGGAAGGAATAAGCAAGATACTAATATTTTAATTGCAGGTGATTCTGCCCATATTTGTGACGCTTGTATAGAACAAGCTCATGATATTGTAAAAGAAGATGCTGCTTCAGAGATCACCCTTTCAGAGGATTTTAAATTACTAAAGCCAAAAGCAATTAAAAATTATTTGGATGATTTTGTTATTGGACAAGATGATGTAAAAAAGGTGATTTCGGTAGCTGTTTATAATCATTACAAAAGACTTCTTCAACCAGATACTAGTAAAGATGATATTGAGATTGAGAAATCAAATATTATTATGGTAGGACGTACGGGAACAGGAAAAACTTTAATTGCGCGCACTATTGCTAAATTATTAAAAGTGCCATTTTGTATTGCTGATGCTACTGTTCTTACTGAGGCAGGTTATGTAGGGGAGGATGTAGAGAGTATCTTGACTCGTCTTTTACAAGCCGCTGATTATAATGTAGAAAAAGCAAAAAAAGGGATTGTTTTTAT
Source organism: Bacteroidota bacterium (assembly GCA_036139835.1). Lineage (GTDB taxonomy): Bacteria > Bacteroidota > Bacteroidia > Flavobacteriales > BACL11 > BACL11. Next base: position 3,643 of record JAYZYW010000030.1, on the reverse strand, counting down.
TGATGAAATTGATAAGGTGGCACGTAAAAGCGATAATCCTTCTATAACCCGTGATGTAAGCGGAGAGGGAGTGCAGCAGGCTATGCTTAAGTTGTTGGAAGGGACGATCGTAAATGTTCCGCCTCAAGGGGGTAGAAAGCATCCTGATCAAAAAATGATTGCATTAGATACTAAGGATATTTTATTCATAAGTGGAGGAGCATTTGATGGCATAGAACAACATATCTCTAAAAGAATGAATACGAGATCTATTGGATTTAGATCAGAGAAAGAGGGAACAATTGAGAAAGAAGATTTATTAAAATATATTTCTCCTCGAGATTTGAAATCTTTTGGACTAATCCCTGAACTTATTGGTAGAATGCCAGTAGTTTCACATCTAAATTCTTTAGATAGAACGGCTTTAAAACTAATATTGACAGAACCTAAAAATGCTCTTACAAAACAGTATCAAAAGTTATTTGATATGGAGGGGATTTCTTTAACATTTGACAAAAAAGCAATTGATATTATTGTAGATAAAGCGATGGAGTTTAAGTTAGGAGCAAGAGGATTGCGATCAATTTGTGAAGCTATTATGCTTGATGCTATGTTTGAATTTCCTTCAGATGCAAGTAAGAAAGAGTTGAAAATTACAGATTCTTATGTAAAAACTCAACTTTCTAAACTTTCTTTTGCCAAGCTAAAAGCAGCTTAGTCCCCAATTACTATTGGGTAGGTGTTTTCGTTAATTATTACATTTACATTACAATCACATAAAGAATCACCATAATTTATGATTCTATCAGTATACCCATTAGGTGATATTTTAGCGGTTCCACTTTTAATTACGCAAGAAGGGAGGCAGCCTAAATCAACATTAAGCGTATCTGTAATTGTCATTGTAAAAGTATTCCCATTGACTCCATTGCCACTTGCAGCATATATATAATTTTCATTACCAGTTATTTTGTATCTGTCATCTGAAATATCAAAATAAGTATTTTGTCCATTCACCCATTCTCTCACCGTATTTGATTCCCAATTAATTGCTGCCCCGTTAGAAGTGGTTATGCTCGCATTATTTACATCGATTGTAAACCACATATTCCCATTACTATTTGTCCCTTGATTTGTCACAATTCTTTCTCCTTGAACCAAGTTATAATTTACAGAATAATTATCAAAAGTACTGGTTATTACGGATAAAGAATCACGGTATCTTCCCGTATACGTAATTATAATTTTTCCACTCCTTATTTTTCCGTAAATTGGAGGGCATTCTCCTGTGTTGCCAAAGTCAATAATCAAGGTGTCAATATCTGATGTGTTAGCATTTATTAAGTTATAATTAGGACAGGATTTATTTTGGCCATTATCTAGAAATCCTTCTTCAACAATACGCCCCACATCATTAAAAATGCTTTCAGCAGTTAGGTTATCTTGACAAGCTTGAGTACTAGTTAATTCAGGGGTGTTTATTACATCTTCTTCTTTACATGCGTAAAATAAAATCGTTAGTATACTTAAAGCTAAAAAGGGTTTTTTCATTGTTTTAATTTTTTGTAAAACTACTTATTTTTTTCAAAAGTTAAAAAGCTATAATCATAAGCATGATTATCATCTGCCTTGTGATCTATTCTACCAACCTCTTTCCATTCTGACTCTAATTCAGAAAAAAAAGTATCTCCATCAAAAGAGTGATGTACTTTTGTTAAGTATATTTTATCCACTAAGTTTGCCTCAAGAGCTATTTTATATACTTGTCCGCCTCCAATTATAAAAGGTTCTTTGTCTCCATTTTCCCTTGCAACTTCTAAGGCGTTTTCTACTGAATTGACAGTTGCACAACCTTCAGCTATATAATTAGCTTGTCTTGTAATTACTACATTGGTCCTGTTTGGCAATGGGCTGTATTTATGCGGGATAGACTCAAAGTTTTTTCTTCCCATTATAACATGATGACCCATTGTTGTTTCTTTAAAAAATCTCATGTCATTAGGTAAATTCCAGATAAGGTCATTATCTTTTCCAATAACTCCATTTTCTGAAACGGCTACTATTAATGCCACTTTCATTTTAACTTTTTGTAATTTTATAATGCACCCCTCTTTCTTTTAAATAATCTTTTACAAAGTTAAAATGTTCTCCCAAATATTCAGGTGGTGAAATGCCAATTCTTTTATAATCTCCATTAACAACTAAATTCGCAACTGCTGTGCAGGTAAAACCTGTAGTACGTGCCATGGAGATAGTTCCATTTTGGAATCTATCTAACAAATCATACTGATAACTTACTTCTTTATTTTCTTCAATACCTTTAATTATGATTCTCATAATAGTGAAATCTTTATCTCCTTCTTTCATTTCCCATTTAGGAAAAAGCAGTTTTGATGTAACATCTATAGGACGAATCATCTGACCATTTACTTTAATCTCATCATAAGAAAAGAAACCACTTTCTCTTAAAACCTTTAAATATTCTACACATCCAGGATAACGCAAAGTTTTTTCTATCATATTTGGAATGTGTGGCATAGTATCAATTAAAGATCTCAATCCGTCAGAATTCCAACTCTCCAATGGACCGATCTCTTCAAAATATATAATTTCTGTATCAGATAAAGCTTCTTTTGTAATTACTTTTGAATTTTTTACAAAACGAGCTGGACGCACATATTCTTCTATTACATCAATAGGAGAAAAAACTGCCTGATATTCGTATGGCCATTCTCTTTTCTCTGGGAGTCCTCCAACCAAACATTCATAATCGTTAATTTTCATTTGTGCATCATGATGTCCAAAAATGATATTCCCCATTCCGGGAGCTACTCCGCAATCCATTACAGCAACCACTCCTTTTTCTTTAGCTAATTTATCTAATCCGAAAGGGTCTTCTGGATAAAAAGAAATATCTACTATATTTTTACCAGCTTTAATTACATTTTTCATCATTTGGTACCCCATAAAACCAGGGACGGCTCCTACTACCAAATCAAAATCTTTTATGAGGATCTGTAAAGTGTTTTTATCTGAGATATCCGCACAAATAGTTTTTATGTTTTTTAGTTTATCTAAATTATCTTGAGAAATATCTACTGAGGTTACTTCATGTTGTTTGGACAAATCTGTAGCTATTACGCCTCCTATTAATCCTGCTCCAAGTACGACTACATTAGCCATTATACAGCTACTTTGCCTTTTATGTGCGGGTGTGGGTCGTAATCTAGTAATTCAAAATCATCAATAGTAAAATCAAAAATGTTTTTCACATTTGAGTTGATTTTCATAGTTGGTAATTTTTTACACTCTCTGCTTAATTGTAATTTCGTTTGCTCAAAATGATTGGTATAAATATGCGCATCACCTAAAGTATGAATGAAATCTCCAACTTCTAAATTACAGACTTGCGCCACCATCATTGTAAGTAAGGCATAGGAAGCAATATTGAAAGGGACTCCTAAGAAGATGTCTGCACTTCTTTGATAGAGCTGACAAGAAAGTTTGCCATCTGCTACATAAAACTGAAAAAAGGTATGACAAGGGGGCAAGGCCATTTGCTCAATTTCTCCTACATTCCAAGCACTAACAATCATTCTTCTACTATCTGGATTAATTTTTAGGGTATCCACTACTTGAGTGATTTGGTCGATATGCTTGCCAT
>JAYZYW010000029.1:0-8438 GCA_036139835.1 Bacteroidota bacterium | reverse complement strand
CTGCTTTAGAGAGATAATCTCCAGAGTTTAAAACTTTAAAGATTAAACGATCACCCTCATCACCATATTTTCCTGTTAAAGTGCCAATATTCTCCATTGCTGGCGTTTCAATTGGGACATAGCCATAGCATTCGAAAGCTGTTTTAACAGTTTCAAAAATGTAATTTCTTTTCTGCATTATATCAGAATTGAAATCACGCATTCCTTTTGGTATGGCCGGTTTTCTGTTACTCATAACTGTTTGCAAATATCGTAAAATATAATAGATAAATTTCATTAGATTTGATGCGAAAATTATGAAACAACTATTTGCATTATTGCTTCTTATATTGCTGGCTTGCAATATGAATAACACCAATACTATTAATGCCATAAAACAGGACCCTAGCGAGATTGATGCTATAAAAAAGATATTAACCTCCCAACAAGATTGTTGGAATAATGGAGATATTGATGGATTTATGCAGGGCTACTGGAAGTCTGAAAAATTAATATTCACTTCACTAAGGCACAAACCAGCATTTGGATGGAATAACACATTAGAGAGATATAAAAACAGCTACCCAACAAAATCTAGCATGGGAGAACTTAAATTTGAGATTTTAGATTTAAAACTTATTTCAAAGACTACTGCAACTCTTAAAGGAAAATGGGAGCTTATTAGAAAAAAGGACCATCCTAATGGACTCTTTTGGTTAGATCTTGAAAGGTTTGATGAGAATTGGTTAATTACAAAAGATTCTACCGTATCATTTGAGATTAACACCCCTTTATAGTTTATGAGAAAATATCTTTCACTTATAAAATTCAGTCATACAATTTTTGCAATGCCATTTGCACTTATTGGTTTTTTCTTAGCAAGTCAGCAAAATAGTTTTGAATGGATAACTTTGCTATATGTAGTGCTTTGTATGGTTTTTGCGCGCTCGGCAGCAATGGCTTTTAATCGCTATATTGATAGAGATATTGATAAAGAAAACAAAAGAACTTCAAGTGTTAGAGAAATACCAAATGGCACAATCACTGCACAAAATGCCTTGATTTTTGTTGTCATCAACTCATTGCTTTTTATTGCAACTACTTACTTAATCAATATACTCTGCTTTGCTTTGTCTCCGCTCGCACTTATTATCATTTTAGGATACAGTTACACAAAAAGATTTACAGCTCTTTGTCATTTAATTTTGGGGTTAGGACTTTCACTTGCTCCTATTGGAGCATACCTATCTGTTAGTGGTAAATTTGATGTTATCCCAATCTTATTTTCAGTAGCTGTACTTTTTTGGGTAAGTGGTTTCGACATTATTTACTCCTTGCAAGATGAAGAATTTGATAAAGCACAAAAACTACATTCTATTCCCGTTTTACTTGGCAAGAAGAATGCATTACATCTTGCGAAATTCTTGCATTTTGCAACTATACTTTTACTTTCACAAATTGGAAGTTACCCTGAATTTAGAATACTCTACTGGATAGGGGTTCTTATTTTTTCTGCACTACTCATATACCAACATAATTTGGTAAAACATAATGATTTAAGTAAAGTAAATTTGGCATTTTTCACAACTAATGGAATAGCTTCAGTAATTTTTGGAGCATTTGTAATTGCTAATATTCTAATAAAATAAAGATACCTTTACAAGATGAAAAAAATAACACTCGTACTGCTTGCACTTTTAAATCTAAACTTACCTGCACAGGAATACTTTCAGCAAGAGGTTAACTATATTATTGATGTAACACTTGACGATAAAAACCACACGCTAGATGGAACTGTACATATTGATTATTTCAATAATTCTCCTAATGATCTAGATTTTCTATGGTTTCATATTTGGCCAAATGCATATAAAGATAATTCTACCGCATTATTCAAACAAAACTTAGAACTTGGAGAGAAAAACGGTTATTACTCTACTGAACAAGAAAGAGGATTTATCAATGGATTAGATTTTAAAGTAAATGGGAAAAGGGTAAAATGGGATTACCATCCTGAACACATTGATATCTGTAAAATATTTTTAAACAAACCTTTAAGAGCTGGTCAATCAATTAGAATATCGACACCATTTTTTGTAAAAATTCCTGATGCAAAATTCTCTCGTTTAGGTCATGTTGATCAATCTTATATGATTACACAATGGTATCCAAAGCCTGCTGTATTTGATAAAAACGGTTGGCACGAAATGCCTTACTTAAATCTAGGAGAGTTTTATTCTGAATTTGGAAGTTTTGATGTAAGCATTACTTTGCCTAGCAACTACACAGTTGGCGCTACTGGTGATTTGCAGAACCCAGAGGAAATTGCCCGTCTGAATAAATTAGCAAAAATAACAGATACTATTAGTAAATTTGGAAAGGATATGAGTTTTCCTGTTTCTGATTTAACCACAAAAACGTTACGATATATTCAAAAAAATGTACATGATTTTGGATGGTTTGCTGATAAACGATATCATGTTTTAAAAGGAGAGGTAGAAGTACCCTATACTAAAGAAAAAGTCACTCTCTGGACTATGTTTACTAACAATGAAGCAGATCTTTGGAAGAACTCCATAGAGTACATGCATGATGCAGTTTATTATTATTCCCTTTGGAATGGCGATTATCCTTACAAACACTGTACTGCTGTTGATGGCACCATTAGTGCTGGCAGTGGTATGGAATATCCAAATGTTACAATTATTGGGGAAAGCGGAAATGCCAAAGCCTTAGAGGAAGTAATTATGCATGAAGTAGGACATAATTGGTTTTATGGCATGTTAGGAAGCAATGAGAGAGATCATCCTTGGATGGATGAGGGAATAAACTCCCATCATGAATTGCGATATATGCGCAAGAAATATCCTGAATATAATATGCTTTTAGATGGTCTACCTAAGAAAGTAAAGAAAATATTGGACTTAGAAGACTATAGTAACAAGCAAATAGCTGGAGAAATAATATATCTTATGCACGCTTGGACAGGTAAAGACCAGCCAATAGAACTTCATTCTGCTGACTATCTACCTCTGAATTATTGGGGAATAGTCTATTCTAAAACAGCCATAGTATTTGACTATTTAATGGCTTACTTAGGTGAAGATATCTATGATAAATGTATGCGTACTTATTTTGAAAGATGGCATTTTAAACATCCTCAACCAGAAGACTTAAGGAGTGTATTTGAAGAAGTGAGTAATAAAGATTTATCTTGGTTCTTTGATGATATGATAAAAACAACCAAGCAATTAGATTACTCCATTATTGATATAAAAAAAGAAATTAAAGACTTATTTATTACTCTTGAAAATAAGGGGGATATAGTAGGGCCTGTAGCAATTAGTGGAGTTAAAAACGGAGAGAGTATGTCTCCACTATGGATTGATGGTTTTGAGGGTAAAAAAATAGTTCGTTATTTTAATGGAGATTATGACTATATCCGTATTGATTATAATGGAGATATGCCTGAGACAAATCGAAATAACAATATTATGCGAACAAAAGGGATTTTCAGAACAGTTGAGCCAATAAAGCTGCAAGTACTTGGGAGTTTATATAATCCTAAAAAAACACAAATCTTCTTTTATCCAAAAATGAATTACAATATATATAACAAACACTCTTTTGGATTGAAAATTTATAACCATTCTCTCCCAAAAGGAGGGTTATCTTATAAAATTGCTCCATTATACAGTAGTGGCACTAAAGATTTAATTGGGGAAATGAATCTCGCTTACACAAAATACAGTCAAACATCTATATTTCATAAATTCACTTTAAGTATAGACGCAAAACAATATCTGTATGATTATGAAAAAGAATATACACGCATTATGCCTGCTTTAGATATTGTGTTACAAAAAAAATCCTTAAAAAGCAAGATTGATAATTATTTATCTGTTAATTATGTGTCTCTAGAAAAAGAGGAGGAAAAACTTGGATTTATTAATGGGAGATATACTTATTCGAACGCCAGAACTCTTAACCCCTACTCACTACATACAACAATAGAAAAAGGAGAAGAATATAACAAGATTTATTTTATAATGAATCTAAGAAAAGATTTAAATCAGAAGAAAAAATTACATATTAGGGGGTATCTTGGATACGTAAATACAAGAAACGATAAATATAAGTTAAAAATGAGTGCTTGGAATGGATCAGACGACTACATGTTTTCAGAAAGGGTATTTTCAAGAGAAAACAGATCAGATCATAATATACCCTATCAACAACAACTACTTATAAAAGAAGGGGGTATAAAACATTTTACAAATGACTCTTTAAACTCTAATCAATTTCTTGCATCAACTTATATTGATTATAATTTATTTAAACCCCTAAAATTATATACAGAATTAGGAACAAATGGATCTGAATTTGCATATGGCGGTGGAATTACACTAGGGGCTAATGCAAATGGGCCTGGGTTTTATGGAGGATTGCAACTTTACTTCCCTTTAATTACAGAAGAAGGCGTGGTAGATTTTGATAATTATGCAAATATGTTACGATTTAATATTTATTTTAAGCTAAGAGGATTGTTAAATTTTGAATAAAAAAATTAAAATATTTTACCAGGATTTAATATTTGATTAGGGTCAAAAAGTTTTTTAATTCCCTTTTGGATTTCTATATTTTTTTCAGAAAGCACTATATCAATATAATCTTTTTGCACCAACCCAATTCCATGCTCACCACTAATTGTACCCCCTAATTTTTTTGTCAGCTCAAATATCTCACGAATTCCAAAAGTCAATTTAGTATTCCAATCTTTATCACTCATCTCTCCTTTTATAATATTTACATGTAGATTCCCATCACCAGCATGCCCATAACAAACTGATTTAAAGCCGTATTTATTTCCAATTTCTTTTACTCCTTTTAAAAGTTTAGCTAATTCTGCTCTTGGTACCACCGTATCTTCCTCTTTATAAACTGAATTTGCTTTTACCGCCTCTCCTACTGTTCTTCTTAATTTCCATAATTGTTCTTTTTGGCTCTTACTATCAGCCAATAGAATTTCACCACAACCAAATTCCGCCATTACATCAGCAATTTTTTCACAATCTTTATAAAGTAAATCCATATCATTTCCATCCACTTCAACAAGTAAATGTGCCTTAACATCATCTGTAATCTGCATTTCTAAATCTGAATATTTTAGTGTCCAATCAATGGCATCTCTTTCTATGAATTCTAATGCTGATGGGGTAATGCCTGCGCAAAAAACTGCAGAAACCGCTTCACAAGCTTTTTCAGAAACACTAAATGGAACTAGCATTGTAATATCTCTTGAAGGTAAGGGAAGTAATTTAAATACAACCTTTGTAATAATTCCTAATGTACCCTCACTTCCAACCATTAATTGAGTTAAATTATAGCCAGTGGAATTCTTTAAAACATTCGCTCCTGTCCATATAATTTCTCCAGTAGGTAAAACCACTTCTAAATTCAATACATAATCTTTAGTTACCCCATACTTAAGCGCTTTTGGTCCTCCTGCATTTTCAGCAAGGTTTCCTCCTAAAAAGCAACTTCCTTTACTTGCAGGATCGGGTGGATAGAACAAGTTCCTTTCCTCCACTGCATCTCTAAATACTTGATTAATAACCCCTGGCTGAACGGTTGCTTGCAAATTTCGTTCATCGATTTTAATAACTGTATTTAACCGCTCTAAACTTAGAGCAATTCCACCAAAGATAGGTAAACTTCCTCCGCTTAAGCCAGTACGAGCTCCACATGCAGTTATAGGAATTCTTTCCTCATTACAATATTTTATGATAGATGAAACCTCTTGTGTAGTTAATGGTTTTACGACTACCTCAGGAGGAAAGGATAGATCTTCCGTTTCATCATGACTATACTCAATTAATTTCTCTTCATTCGTAAAAACAAAATTATCACCAACAATCTTCTGCAAAACTGCTAAATCATCAATATCTATTTTCTTGTATTCCACTTAGACAAATTTAACTAAATTCGCCACTGCTAATTTATACTTATAAAATAAAGATGAAAAAATTACTAACACTTTTACTTAGCTTTTTACTTATCACTCCAATTTTTTCTCAAAAGCGTGATATTACATTAGAAGATTTATGGAAGAATTATTCCTTCTATCCTAAAAGTTATAATGGGCTAAACTCAATGAATGATGGTGAGCATTATGTGACAATGGAGAAAACTGATAAGGGACAAGAAGTGATTAAATATCAATTCAAAGACGGAAAAAAAATACGAACTTTATTTAACAGTGTTAACTTTGAAATTCCAAGAATAACTAATTATACCTTTAGTGAAGATGAGAAACAATTATTGCTTGAAACAGAAACAGAAAAAATTTATCGTTATTCTAGTAAGTCTATTTATTACATCTATAACATTTTTACAGATAAACTTAAAAAACTTACTGATGATAAAGTAATGTACGCTACTTTTTCACCTCAAGGGGATAAGGTTGCTTATGTCTTAGATAACAATCTTTTTATTCAAAATATAATTAGTGGAGAAACAACCCAAATCACTTATGATGGAAAAAAGAATCATATTATAAATGGCGCGTCTGATTGGGTATATGAAGAAGAATTTGCATTAGTTCAGTCCTTTGAATGGGCTCCTGATGGAGAGCATCTTGCCTATTATAAATTTGATGAAACCAATGTAAAAGAATTCTCAATGGATTTATTTAAAGGGGGGCTTTATCCAACACAAGAAGTATTTAAATACCCAAAAGCAGGAGAAGATAATTCAGTGGTAAAAATCTATTTCTATAACTTAAAGAACAACAAGAACACTTTTATTTATACTGAAGTAGATTATGAATACATTCCAAGGATTAAGTGGACTAAAAACCCAAAAGTATTAGCACTTTATGGAATGAATCGTCATCAAAATCATCTAGATTTTGTATTAGCAAACGCTGAGGACGGAACTAACAGGATTCTTTTTACTGAAAAGGATAAATACTTTATTGAAATTCATGATAACCTTACTTTCTTGCCAGAAAATAATTTTATATGGACCTCTGAAAAAGATGGGTTTAACCATATTTATATAAAAAATTTAGATGGCTCAGAGCATCAGGTCACAAAAGGCAAATGGGAAGTAACTGCCTTTGATGGTGTTGATAGTGATAAAATGGAAATCTATTACAGGTCAACAGAAGAGGGCTCTATAAATCGAACACTTTATGTGCAAAATTTGGAGACTGGAGAAAAAAGGAAACTTAGCACACAGATAGGAAGCAACTCAATAAAATTTAGCAAAAACCTTAAATATTACATGAATAGTTATTCCAATGCTAATACAGCCCCTTATTACACCCTTCACAAATCAAATGGAAAACAATTAAAGATATTAGAAGACAATACTGAATTTAATACCGCAATGGAAGAATTCAATTTATCAGAAAAAGAATTTTTCACGATTAAAACAGAGGATGCAGAGCTAAATGCTTGGATGATAAAACCTCCAAATTTTGATAACACAAAAGAATATCCTCTTTATATGTTCGTTTATGGTGGCCCAGCATCACAGCAAGTAACCAACTCTTTTGGTTGGACAAATTATTATTGGTATCAAATGCTTGCACAAAAAGGCTATATTGTAGCTTGTGTCGACAACAGAGGGACAGGAGGAAAAGGAGCTGAATTCAAAAAAATGACTTATAAAGAGTTAGGAAAATACGAAACTATTGACCAAATCAATGCAGCAAAATATTTTGGCAGTTTGTCATATATTGATGCCAATCGTATAGGGATTCAAGGCTGGAGTTATGGAGGATACATGTCCTCATTAGCAATCACGAAAGGTGCAGATGTATTTAGCCTTGCTATTGCTGTGGCTCCAGTTACTAATTGGAGATATTATGATAATATCTATACAGAACGTTATATGCAAACTCCACAAGAAAACGGAAGTGGATATGATGAAAATTCTCCAATTAATCACGTAGAAAAACTAAAAGGTCATTATTTATTAATTCATGGAAGTGCTGATGATAATGTTCATGTTCAAAATACAATGGAAATGGTATCAGCACTTGTAAAGGAAAATAAACAATTTGATTTATTTATTTACCCTGACAAGAATCATGGTATTTATGGAGGAAATACACGCTATCACTTATATAAAAAAATGACAGACTTTATTTTAGAGAATTTATAACAGAAATTTATTATTTTCGGAACTTATTTTAAAAACCAAAAAATATGGGACAAATTATTAGCTACATTCTTTTTACAGTATTAATTCTATTTATTGCAAAATCTTATTTAGACAAAAAAGGCCATCCAAAAGCATTATTCTATCTATTTTTTGCAGAAATGTGGGAACGTTTCTCATTTTATGGAATGCGAGCTCTGCTTACGCTTTATTTGATAAAAGACTATTACTCTCATCTGGAAAATAATGAGGAAGTCTCATATGGAATTTATGCGGCTTATGGCGCTTTA
>JAYZYW010000028.1:0-39886 GCA_036139835.1 Bacteroidota bacterium | reverse complement strand
AGAAAGGTTAATTTCAGAGATGAGTAAGATGTATGTTTTACATAAAACAGCACAAGCAAATAGCACTTTAGATTTCTTGCAAAATAGAGCAGATTCTGTGTTTGCAGAACTGGAAATTGCGGAGCAAGAATTTGCAAAAGTGAAAGATATTAATCAAAGGATAGTAAAAGCATCAGGTAGATTAAAAGAGCTGCAGTTAATGAGAAGAGTTGAGGTTCTTAATACTATGTATCTTGAAATTATAAAAAATCTCGAGCTTTCTAAAATAACGCTATTAAATAACACACCTATAATTAACATCATAGACAAGCCTATTCTTCCTTTAGCAGAAAATAGGGTGCCAAAAATATTAGCAGGTTTATTTGGAGGTTTTTTAGGAGGATTCCTTTCGGTATGTTATTTTATCTTCAGGAAACTATTTAAAGAGGCTTTAGCAGAAGATTAGTTACCAATTTAAGATTTTTCCAACTTTTAATTGCAAATCAACAGGGAATCCATATGTAAGGTTCCACAAGGCATCTGTTCCATTTTCAATATCATCAATTGCTACATTGATGTCACCGTCGTAGATATCTCCATATTCTTCTGCCCATTCTTCAAATTCTTTAGTGAAATAATTTGGTGTACTCCAGTAGTGATAACCTATAAATGCTTCCCATACCCATCCTTTACAAGTAATTTTTTTGTAGCCAATTGATATTCCTCCTCCTGCAGAAAGCCAATTATTTCCATTTTGAAAAATTTTGATTCGATTTCCAGCATCAGTTAGGGCATATACATTCCAAGTAGCTCCTATTGAATCAAATTGGCTAATTATTAGTTCCATATTTGCATCAAAACCGTCTACACTTGCTAATGGATTTGTTAAAAAAGCAGCACCTCCTTTTATTTGCGCAAACCAATTTCCACCATGTTTGATTGTTTGATCTGTGAAGTAGTATCTTCCTAAAAATTCTAATTTAGGTCCGCTCCATACTTGAGTTGCTCCTAGTAGGCCATAGTGATATGCAATATTTTCACCAATTGCCCAGTTACTACCTAGACTGTGCTCAAATTGTAACATTGACTTTTGAACAATAGGTAGCCCAGATCCCATAGTTAATGTGAGCTTTCTATCACTGTGTTCACTTCTTTGAGCAAAAATTGAAATAGAAAAGAGCAATAAAAATAAGGCTAGAAATGATTTCTTCATGATGTTAGTTGTATATTATTTTTTCGCAAATATATAAAAAATCACTTGCTTAAAGATATTTAGTTAATTTTTCTAAGCTTATTCCTCGTGATCCTTTTAAAAGTATTGTTTTGTTTTTTATAGGATTAGATTTTAAAAATAGTTCAAATTCATTTCTATCTTTAAAAGCTTTCTTGCAGATTTTAGAGAATTCTTTTCCTATTAGAAATACTTCTAGATTAAGCGTTTCTACTAAATTTAATATTGCTGCATGCTCATCTATTGTGTATTTTCCTAATTCAAGCATATCTCCTAGTATGCATAATTTGTTGTCGTAATCCTGTCTGGAAAATGAAGTAATCATAGCTTTCATGCTAGAAGGGTTAGCGTTATAGGCATCTAATATTAACATGTTATCATTAGTTTGAAAAATTTCAGAACGGTTATTTTTAGGAGTATAATTTTCAATTGCATGTTTAATATTAGCATTTTTTACATTAAAATTTTTTCCAATACAAATTGCAAGCATAATATTGCTGAATTGATATTCTCCAATTAGCTTGCTATTCATTTCAGTAGTGTTAAATTTAATGCTTAAGTAAGGGGTATTTGTTGTTGTAGTTCCTTGAAAAAATCCGTTATTTCCGTATGTAATTCTTGTAATGGATTCTGATAAATCAAGTAATAATTGGTCATCAGAATTCACAAAAGCCGTCCCTTTATTTTTATCTATATATTGATAAAGTTCATTTTTTGCATTAATAACTCCTGTAGGACTTTTAAATCCTTCAAGGTGTGCTATTCCTATATTTGTAATTACTCCATGTGTCGGTTTTGCGATATCACAAAGAAATTTGATTTCTCCTTCATGATTTGCACCCATCTCAATAATAGCAATTTCATACTCATTAGTTATTTCTAAAATACTTAATGGGACTCCTATATGATTATTTAGATTTCCTTTGGTGGCGTAACAATTTATTTCTGAATTTAAGACAGAATAAATTAACTCTTTTGATGTTGTTTTACCATTAGAGCCTGTAATCCCTACAATAGGAATGGATAGCTGCTGCCTATGATGTTTTGCTAAATTTTGAAGCGTTTCTAATACATTTTCTACAAGAATACATTTGTTGCTAGTACAATATTGTTTTTCATCTATTATTGCAAAACTGCACCCATCACTGATTGCTTTTGTTGCAAATTTATTTCCATTAAAGTTTTCTCCTTTTAGTGCAAAAAACATCTCCTCCTTTTCAATCTTTCTTGTGTCAGTGCAAATCTTGGGATTGCTTTTATATATTTTATAAAGTGTGGAAATTTCCATAAGTCAATATAAAACAAAACCCCATGATAAGTGGGGTTTTGAGTAAATTGTTAATTGATGAGTTATCTGCTTTTTTTGCTATAATCAATACCTCTTCTTTGGTTGTTTTTCTCTTTACTTGTTGGAGATCCAACTCTATCCATTGCACATCTAAACCCAATAGCATCTGTTGATTGGTCTTGATCTAAAAACCTTCTTGTTCCAGGATTTAAAAAGTAAGCTCTATCTTTCCAAGAACCCCCTTTAAATACTCTTGTTCTATCAGTTATTAAAGAAGACTCTCCATAAACATACATTTCGTTACTATTCCCTTCATGGGCATCGTCTTTATACTTACTAGCTTCTACATTCCATTTATCAATTTTAACTTTTGATGTATCAGCTTCTGCTGTTTCATCAAGAAGATTATTCCAATCAATTCCCATTTGAGATTCAATATCACCATTTAAATAGTTGATATTATCAGATTTTTTATAATTTCTTCTATAGGCATTTTCTTGAACATCAACAGGAACCATTGTAATTCTTCCTAAACTATCTTTTTCAGCAATAAATCCATCCTCATCCGTTTTCTGAGTTAAATAAACATTTCCTCTGAAACTTCTATGATCGGCAGTTGTAGTTTGTTCAATTACTGGTCTGTAAACATCCATAACCCACTCTGAAACATTCCCAGCCATATTATATAATCCGTAATCGTTAGGCCAATACGATCTTACAGTAGTAGGGATATCTGCATTATCATTCAAATTCCCAGCAACTCCCATATTATCCCCCCTTCCTCTTTTGAAGTTAGCCATAATTACTCCTTGATTTTTGGGATTTCCATTTCTTAATGAAGCTCCATTCCAAGGATATATTTTTCTTTCATTTGTGTTTTCTTCTTGCGTATTTCCTATATAGCCTAGCGCAGCAAATTCCCACTCAGCTTCTGTTGGCAATCTATAATCTGGCAGTAAAAGTCCATCTTCTATTTTGACAAGTCTTGTATCTTCACCGCTTCCATAGTTTTTATTTGTGAGGTTCTTTGGGGCCTCAATTACAATCCCCTCATATTGTCCTTGTAAATATGCTTGAGTGGTGAATACATCCTCATCTATTTGTTCCATGTTTTCTTTTAGTATACATGCGTCAATTAGGATTCTTTCATTTACCCTATCAGTTCTCCATACGCAATAATCAGTTGCTTGCTGCCAACTAACACCAACTACAGGATAGTTTTTATAAGCAGGATGTCGTAAATATTGATTAACAAAAGGCTCGTTATATCCTAATTTATCTCTCCAGACTAAGGTGTCAGGAAGTGCTTTCGTGTACACTTCAGGGTATGACTGTCCATAAACTCTTCTAATCCAGAAAAGATACTCTAGATAATCTACATTTCTTACTTCTGTTTCATCTAAATAAAATGATGAAACAGTTTGTTTCCTTGGGATATTGTCCCATTCGTACATTACATCTTGCTCAACTCGACCCATAGTAAAAGATCCTCCTTCTACAAATACTAAACCTGGACCAGTCGCTTGTTCTACAAAGTCCTCATTTGTTTCATAACCTCCATTTTTTGAGTTATTATATTCCCAGCCTGTTGTTGAAGATTCTTTTCTTGAGCATGATGCCAGTATAATTATACTGCTAATTGCTAAAATTAATTTGTTTGTTTTCATCTTTTATTTTATTGAAAATATTAATCTATTTTGTTATTAACTAAAATTGCGGACAACTTATTGTATTGAATGATTTACTCTTTGATCGGCAAGGCATAAACAAGGAGAATGATAATTCATGAGCTCCTAATGTATTGCTGTTTTTTAAGTTACTTACTGTAATGTCATAACTGTACCCGAATTTAAAGGATTTTTGTACTAGTCCTAACATAAGGATAAATGAGTCAATATTTTTGAGACTATTTCTTGCCCATAAACCACCAACAACAGCACCTCTATTTACATAGATACCATAATTAAATTGTTGAAAATCTTGTTGTTTTTGGTATAAGAAATTAGGAGAAATAGTAGTAATTGAATTTTTGTATTTGCTTAATGCAAAGTTTCCACCTACATGAGCTGTAATTTTTCTTGGTAATTGACTCTCACTAATGAACCCTTGATTTGGTTGAGTTAAGTGGTGTGCTGCAAAGCCAAAAAAGAAGTTTTCAGAATAACCTAAAATACCAGCAGAGAAATCAGGAAAACTAATATTTGTTTTGTTATTAGCTATATCTTCTTGTGTAGGATATATAAACCCATATTGAGAATCTATCATATCTCCGAAGGTTAGATCTTTCCAATCTAATTGGATCATTCTGTACGAAGCTTCAAAACCCGCTTTCATAGCAAACTTATTGTTTACTTTTAATCTGTAAGAATATAATAATGCAGCATGAGAAGTATTTAGATTCCCATTTCCAGCCCTATCATTAAGTACAATAACTCCTAAACCACCTCCAATTGCCTGAATGTGTTGGTCCCAAGATGCAGATGTAACGACATAGGTTCTTTCTATTCCTGGCCACTGGTCTCGATAATTTAAGTTTGCTCTTGGACAATCATTTGTTCCGGCAAAGGCAGGGTTTAAATACAAAGGGTTCGCATAAAATTGACTAAATGCAGGGTCCTGAGCAGAAGCAGTATTAGTTATAAATAAGAATGCAGAAACTGCAATTATAATTTTGGAAATATTGTTAAACATAAATAGGTTTTTCTTAATTTCAATGCTGCAAAAATAAACAAATTATTTAATATCACCTTTTACTAGATAAAAATCACATACTATTTATATTTATTGTCCGTTATTCCTGTGTTATTAAAAATGATACATAAATTTGCAATGATGAAAAGACACTTAATTTTATTGTTATGTCAGATAAGTTTATTGCTTAATTTATCAGCTCAAAACAATTCTGTTTTATCTACTGGGAATTGGTATAAGATAACTACAAATAAAAATGGCATTTATAAGCTAGATTATTCTGATTTTCAAACCCTTGGGGTTAGTGTTTCTAGCTTGCAAACGTCTGCTATAAAGCTCTATGGAAATGGTGGTGGTATGCTACCAAAATTAAATTCAGATTTTAGATATACAGATTTAACTGAAAACGCAATTAAAGTGTATGATTCTAATAATAATGGTGTTTTTGAGAATGGTGATTACATTTTGTTTTATGGCATGTCGGCCAATGTTTGGAATTTTAATGAAAACACTAATTTATTTGAGCATGAAACACATCTTTTTGCTGATGAAGTAAGTTATTTTCTTACAATTGACAATCAATCCAGTGGTAAAAGGGTTATTGAAAAGAATATGCTGCAGAATCCTACGAAAATGATCACTGTTTATAATGCATATTCTCATCATGAGTTAGAATTAGAAAACTTAATTCACTCAGGGAGTAAGTGGTTTGGAGAACGATTTTCTTATGATAGTAAACAATCTTTTGCATTTTCTTTTCCAGATTTAATACAGTCAAATTATGTTGATATAAAAGTAGCTGTTGTAGCTAGATCTTTTCAAGCTTCAAGTTTTAAAATTGATGTAAATTCATCTTTTTTGACAAATTTGAATGTGCCTGCTGTATCTTCAGCATACGCTCAAGAATATGCAAAAGAAGTATCAAGCATCAATCAGTATTTATCTAATTCATCTAATTTAATTTTGGATATTGAATATGAATCATTAGATAATGGGGCAGAAGCATGGCTTAATTATATTGAACTTAATGCAAGAAGAAAGCTGAAATTAAATGGCAATTATTTCAATTTTAGAGATGCTGAGAGTTTAGGAAATGAAATCGGAGAGTATAAGATTGAAAATGGAGAAGGAATTGAGGTATGGGATGTTACGGAACCGACAAGTGCACGCAAATTGGCAACATCAATTACTGCAAATATACTATCTTTTAACGATTCCTTAAATATTCTACATGAGTATATCGCTTTCAATAGCATGGCATATTTAACGCCTGTTTTAAAGGGCCCTGTTTTTAATCAGAATATCCATAATATACCCAATACTGTTGAATTTATTATTGTTTGTCATCCGAATTTTTTGTCAGCTGCAAATCGTTTAGCTGATTTTCATTTGGAGAAAGATAATATTATTTCATTTGTTGTTACTCCACAGCAAATATATAATGAGTTTTCATCAGGAATACAAGATGTAAGTGCTATTCGTGATTTTGTAAAGTATCAGTATGATAAAGATAATTCAAACTTAAAATATTTATTACTTTTTGGAGATGGTTCCTATGACCCTAAAAATAGAATTGAAGATAACACAAATTATATTTTGACTTATCAATCAGCAAACTCTACAGATCCAACATTATCATATGTTACTGATGATTATTTTGGGCTATTAGATGATAATGAAGGTTTGTTTAATAATGATTTGGTAGATATTGGTATTGGGAGATTTCCTGTTTCTACACTTTCAGAAGCTAATATTTTAGTTGATAAAGTAGTGCAATATTATAAGATTTCCTCATTTGGTAATTGGCGAAACGATATTGCCTTTATAGCAGATGATGGTGACTCAAAAGATGGAAATACACATATGTGGCAAGCTGATAGTTTGGCAAATATTGTTGCAGATAATTATGAGGAGATTAATATTCAAAAAATTTATTTGGATAATTATGAACAAGAGTCAACTCCTGGGGGCCCAAGAAGTGAAGATACTCAAAATGCAATAAATAATAAAGTGAGGAAGGGCGCTTTGCTGGTGAATTATACTGGTCACGGAGGCCCTTTAGGGTGGACCCAAGAAAGAATTTTAGAGATTGATCAGATTCAAAAATGGGATAACTTGGATAATTTGCCTCTTTTTATGACGGCAACTTGTAAGTTCTCTTATTTTGATAACCCTGAAGAAAAATCAGCTGGAGAGCATTTATTATTACATCCTGAAGGTGGCGCAATAGCTTTATTAAGCACTACTCGTTTGGTTTATTCAGCTCCAAATTATAATTTAAATACTAAGTTTATTCAAACAGTTTTTGAACAGCAAAATGGAGAATTTCCAACATTAGGGGATGTATTTAAAACTACAAAAGTTTTAAGTGGGACTTCTGCTAATAATAGAAACTTTACGCTTTTGGGTGATCCTGCACTTTCTTTAGCATATCCGAAATTTGAAGTAAATACTACTTCGATGAATGATACTTTAAAGGCATTGGGAGAGGTTATAATTGAGGGGCAGATTGAAGATAACGGAATATTATTATCTGATTTTAATGGCACAATTTATCCTACTGTATATGACAAAGAAATAATTAAAACTACTTTAGGGCAAGAAAGTTGCACCCCCATGCCATATAGAGATCAAAATAATATTTTGTATAAAGGTGGGGCCACTGTAAAAGATGGAAAATTCTCTTTTTCATTTATTGTTCCTAAGGATATTGCTTATAATTATGGTGCTGGAAAAATCTCATATTATGCAGTAAATGACAATGAGCAATATCCTCTTGATGCAAATGGAACTGAGGAAAATTTTGTAATTGGGGGAACAGCCGATAATATAATATATGATTATGATGAGGCTGAGTTATCTCTTTTTATGAATGATACTCTTTTTTTAAATGGAGGCATAACTGATGCAAATCCAATACTTCTTGCTCATATTTTTGATTTGAGTGGTATAAATACCGTAGGAAATGGTATTGGGCATGATATTACTGCTGTTTTGGATGGAAATACAGCAAATCCTTATGTGCTGAATGATTTTTATGAAGCTAAAAAAGATGATTTTACTAGGGGGATAATTAGATTCCCTTTGTATAATCTCGCAAAAGGAGAGCATTCGATAACTTTAAAAGTTTGGGATGTTTTTAATAACTCATCTGAATCTACTATTAATTTTGTTGTAACAGATGCAAATGATTTAGCGATTGCTGATTTTATAACTTTTCCCAATCCTTTTTCAGTTTCTACTGATATTTATTTTCAACATAATAAAGCAAATCAAGAACTTGACTATGTATTGGATATTTATTCCATTACAGGAGTTTTGGTTAAAAGAATTGAGAGAACGTCTTATAATAGTGAAGGATATAGAATTGGGCCAATTAATTGGGACGGCAAAGATAATTATGGAGGAAAAATTAGTGCGGGAATGTATATCGCAAATTTAGTTGTTACTACTGAGGATGGTGATTTTTTATCAAAATCTATAAGAATTATACTATTACCACAATAATGGCGTTTACTCACATATTAAAAGCAGTATATTTGCAAACTAAATGAAGAAGCTAATTGGAATTTTATGTGGGTTATTAATGATGTGCAATTCATTTGCTCAGATTGATTATAGTGAATTAAGTTTAAATACAATTACGACAGCAGTACCCTTTTTATTAATTGCTCCTGATTCTAGATCAGGCGCTATGGGTGATGTAGGTGTTGCTACAAGTCCTGATGCAAATTCTATTCATTGGAATCCAGCAAAATTGGCTTTTGCTTCAGAAGATATAGGGGCTTCAATATCATATGTTCCATGGTTAAGGGCATTAGTGCCAGATATTAATTTGTCATATATTACAGGTTACAGAAAGTTAGATGATAATCAGACTGTTGGTTTGGAGATGCGTTATTTCTCATTAGGAGATATTACTTTTACTGATATCGTAGGAAATACACTAGGACAGTATAAACCACATGAGTTTGCTTTAGGGAGTTCTTATGCTAGGAAGTTATCTGATCAATTCTCATTGGCTATTTCAGGAAGGTATATTTATTCTAATTTAACAGGAGGACAGTATGCAGGTGGGATTGAAACAGTTGCCGGACAATCAATAGCTTCAGACTTAGCAGGATTTTACACCAATCCTATGAGATTTTGGGGAAAGGATATGGATTTATCTGTTGGGTTAAATATTTCAAATATTGGAAGTAAAGTTTCATATACCGAAACATCAGTTAGAGATTTTATACCAATTAATATGCGATTAGGTACAGCATTAGGTACAGATATTGATGATTATAATAAAATATCTTTCGCAATTGATATTAATAAACTATTGGTTCCAACACCGCCTATCACTGATAATGGTGAAATTAAATTGGGGCAAAGTGCAGATGTAGGAGTGGTCTCAGGAATATTCCAATCATTTGGTGATGCTCCAGGAGGGTTTAAAGAGGAAATGCGAGAAATTAATTATTCAGTTGGTTCAGAGTATTGGTATAATGATCAGTTTGCAATCAGAGCTGGTTATTTCTTTGAGCACGCTTCTAAAGGAGGTAGACAATTTTTTACATTTGGTTCAGGAGTAAAGTACAGTGCATTTATTCTTGATTTTTCGTATCTTATAAATGCTACAACTGATGCTGGTGTAGCTAATCCTTTAGCAAATACCATGCGTTTTTCTATGACATGGAATTTTGGGGCAATGGAAGAAATGAATTAATGAATACAAGAGTAGGTTTTGGTTTTGATGTACATCAGTTAAAAGATGGGTTAGACTTTTGGCTTGGAGGGATTATTATTCCTCATACAAAAGGGGGACTAGGTCATTCTGATGCTGATGTTTTAACACATGCTATTTGTGACGCCTTGTTAGGTGCTGCTAATTTGGGTGATATAGGGAAACATTTTCCTGATACAGATCTAAAATATAAAGGCATTGACAGTAAAATTCTATTATCTTCCGTCATGAAGCTTATTAGAGAAAAAGGCTATGAATTAGGAAATCTTGATTCTGCTATTTGTTTGCAGAAACCAAAAATAGGGCCTTATATCCCTGAGATACAAAAAGTACTAGCTTCTTGTATGGAGGTTGATCAAGATTTAGTTTCTATAAAAGCAACTACAACTGAAAAGCTAGGTTTTGTTGGTAGAGAAGAAGGGGTTTCAGCTTATGCCACGGTTCTTATTATTAAATCCTAAAATCCTAATTTCTCTTTCTTGTTATCATCCCTTAGATAAACTTGCATTTTTGCTTTTGCACAAATAACACCTTTTTTATTGATTGCCTCAACAGTATGCCAAATTTCAAATTTACCTTTTTTATTTAAAGTGTTCTCAGCAAGCTGAATATCTTCTTTCGTTATGATAAAATAAAGTTTTAGGGTACTATCAGCTGGTTTTAGGTATTGTATTTCTGCTGCTTTTAACCAAATAATCAGCTTTCTTCCTTTTTTTGCAAAGATATGATAGTACATTGTAGGAAAGTATGGATCGCAAGCCGAAAAAATACTGCCTCCAAAAATCGTTTTATGAAAATTTATATTAAATAGTGCTCTTCTAAGGAGCACTTTCATTTCTAAAAAATCATCAGAAATTTCTTTCAGCACGATTCTATTAAATAATAATGGTGGAAAAATATTTAAAATAAATTTGATGGCGAATTTTGGTATCTGCATATTGCAAAAATAATTAATTGCTATTTAAATTCTGTTTAGATTAAATATTATATTTTTACATCAAACTTAATAACAACATAAAAATGAAGAATTACATCACAGAATTTATAGGAACATTTTTTTTAGTACTTACAATAGGGCTTACTGGAAATCCCTTGGCTATAGGAATAATGTTAATGGTAATGGTTTATATGGGAGGCCATATATCTGGAGCTCATTATAATCCTGCTGTAAGTATTGCTATGATATATAGAGGTTTACTTACAATTAAAGAAGCTATTAATTATATCTTCTCTCAATTAGCGGGAGCAATTTTAGCAGCATTTGCAGTAAATTGGTTAGGTGGGGCTGTAATGCAAGTCGCACCAAATCCTTCAGCTTCTGTTATGCAAATTCTTGCAGTTGAAGCAATTTTTACTTTTGCTCTTGTGTTAGTAATTTTAAATGTTGCAACTAATCCAAAAACAGAAGGCAATTCCTATTATGGTTTAGCCATTGGATTTACTGTTATGGCAGCAGCATATGCTGGCGGAGGCATTTCAGGAGGCGCTTATAATCCAGCCGTTGGAACAGGTCCGATATTAGTTGATGTAATAATGGGAGGCGGAAACTCATTGTTGCCTGAGTATCTAAATAATGATTGGACTAACTTATGGTATTATTTTGTTGGACCAATATTTGGTGGAATGACAGCTGCTTATGTATATAAATTTACTACAGCATAAATTAGATAAAACAGTTTCATAATTTGGCTCAGTAGTTATTTCTTGTTTACTTGCTCAGTGTAAATTACTTTGTGATTTTTATCAAGCGCACTTATATATTTTGAATGTAAATTAGATAGCGTCCCTGATGTAATAGTTAGACTATAATCATCTTCTAGGAGTGCCAGTAAGTATATCTTTTTGATTCATCTACAAACTTAAAAAAGCAATAAATGCTCCAACAATTATAGTGAGAACTTTTTGAATACTGAATTTATGGCCATCACTACTTTCAAATAAAATAGTAGTAGAGATATGCAAGAATATGCCAATTACAATTGCTATAATTTCATTGTGGTAATTTGCAAGTGCGGTAAATAAATCTCCAGCAAAAACACCTAAAGGAGACATAATTGCAAAGACCAAGAGTAAAATATAGGATTTTTTCTTTGACATGTTTGATTGTAAGAAGAATGTCATTAGTACAATAGAAACGGGTAATTTGTGTAATACTATTCCTGTAAGTAAAGCATTATGCGCATGACTGTGTAAGTGCCCTCCTAAAGGGATCCCTTCTAATAAAGCATGTAAGCAAAGACTGATTAATATTGATAATGGAATAATATGACTCTTGTTAAAATGACCGTGTTCTATACCTTGTGAAAAATATTCTAACAAAATCTGGATTAAAAAACCAGTCAAGATAAAAAGCCCAATATTATTTGTAGTATTGTGTGTGAAAAGTTCAGGAATTAAATGAAGTACACTTACAGCTAGCAAATAAGCCCCGCTAAAAGTAAGTAGTAATTGTATGTTTTTACTTTTCTTTACGCTGAAAAGCTCTGCAATTATTGCTCCTGCAATCACTGAGCTAAAAAGTAATATGATTGTTAAAACATTCATTTTTTACAAATAATTATTAATCTTTCAGAAGTTAAAGCGTTAAAATCTTCTAATTTATAATTGCCAAAGATATCAATAATTTTTAGTCCTGCATTTTTAATAAAACTAGAAAAATCAGTTAAAGTTAATGCTTTTACCTTTTCTTTAAACTGACAATTTTCTCCATTATTTAAAAATGTAATATTTTTTATAATATAATTGTTTTCAATACTTCTACTAATATTAAAAGTAACTCCATCAATTGTCTTTTTTTCAGATTTAACCAAATTTTTCATTGCCTTTTTTGCATTCATGAAATCAATAATTAGAATGCCTCTTTGCTTTAGATTTAAGGCCATTGCATTTATGGTTTTTTGTTCATCTTCATCCTTTTCAAAATAACCAAAAGAGGTAAATAGATTTGTGACTATATCAAATTCATTTGATTTAAATGCTTTACGCATATCAAGCACTTCAAATTTTAGAGTTGCATTTTCATTTTTTTTGGCAGTATTTATGCTGTTGAATGATAAATCAACACCCACAACATCCATGCCTTTTTTGTTAAAATAAGAAGCGTGTCTTCCTTTTCCGCAAGCAATATCTAGGAGTTTGCTTCCCTTGGGAATTTGTAAATGAGTCATCAGATTATCAATAAAAACTTGCGCTTCTTTCTCATCTCTATTTTTATATAGTAGGTGATAATAAGGGGAGTCAAACCAATTGGCAAACCAACTCATAATTGTTTTCTTAATTTCTTTGTCTTATTGCTTCATACAAAATAATTCCAGCAGCTACCGATACATTTAATGAGGCAATCTTCCCAAGCGTAGGAATTTTTGCTCTAGCATTACTCATCTTTAAAAATTCAGGAGAAATACCATCTTCCTCTGATCCTATAATAATTGCAGTAGGAGGAGTGTAGTTCGGTTTGTATATAGTATCCTGTGTTTTTTCAGTACAAGCAATAAGTTGTATCCCACTATCTTTCATAAACTGTAGGCTTAATTTTATGTTCCAAGTACGGCAAACTGTAATCTTATGAAGGGCCCCAGATGAGGTTTTTATGGCATCTGCATTAATAGCCGCAGCATTTTGTTCAGGGATTAAAATAGTATCAACACCTGCACATTCAGCTGTTCGGGCAATTGCTCCAAAATTTCTAATATCAGTAATTCTATCTAAAACTAAAATTAGAGGATTTTTTCCTTCTTCATACAAAGCAGGAATAACATCTTCAATATTATGAAAGTCGATAGGCGAGATAAATGCAAAAACTCCTTGATGGTTTTTCTTTGTAAGGCGGTTTATTTTTTCTAAAGGGACATGTTTGTAGTTGATTCTTCTGAGACGAACCAATTTCCAGAGTTCAGTAAATAAATTGTTGTGGAGTCCTTTTTGAATAAAAAGTTTGTCAATAGTTTTTCCGGCTTCAATAGCCTCAATTATAGCGCGAATACCAAAAATGTAGTTTTCTTCTTCTTTATTCATCAAGTTGCGGTCTTTCAATTGTGTTTTGTTCAAATTCTATGGGAGATCTTCCTCCAGAAATCTTAGTGATATCTTTATCAATTTTATTGAATTCCTTTGAGGATTTATTGAAATGATTGACTACTGTTCCTATTGTCTTACCTAAACTATCGTGCGCCTCTTTATAAGCATTTAGGTGATTACTTAGTTTATCAATGTTTGTCATAATTTCATCAATTGACCGCTCAACTTTCATGTTGTGTAGTGCTTTAACCGTAATTTGTAGCATTGGGAATAAACTCATTGGTGATACAATCATCACTTTTTTGGTGTAAGCATATGAAACTAAATCTTTAGAATTTATTTTAAGAGAGCCTACCCTACTATTTAATAAATCCTGATAAAGACCATCTGCTGGAATAAACATATAAGCATAATCAGTAGTTTTCTCAGAAGTACGAATATATTTTGATGTTTCGTCAATTCTTTTTTTTATATCATCTTTAAATGTTTTTTCTAGTGATTCAATCTCAGTTTTATCTTCACTCTCAATCATTCTGTTGTAATTATCCAAAGAGAACTTAGCGTCAATTGGAATTATGAAACCTCCAACTTTAACAATGGCATCAACCGATTCTCTATTATTGAAATGATATTCCATCTGAAAAAGTTCAGGAGGAAGCACATTGGCTAATAGATTCTCTAGTTGTATCTCTCCTAAAATTCCTCTTTGTTTTTGGTGGCTCAATATTTTTTCGAGTGTTTTCATTTGATTTGCAAAACCAAGAACTTGGTCATTTGTTCCTTTTATTTTCTCAAGTTCTGTGGTTACTTCTTTTATCACTTTGTTTGATGATGCAAATTGTTTTTGCATGTCTTTTTTAGAACTTATTTGAAAAGTATTTATTCCTTGGTTTATGTCTATTAATTTTTCTTCTATTTCCTTTCTTCCTTTCTCTGAGCTGTCTGATATTTCTCTTCTGATTTCCTGAATTTCCTTTCTTAGATTTTCATTAAGATTCAATAAGAATTCATTTGAATTGTTATCAATTCGTTCAGTTTTTTTGAAATAAACTAATGCAAACCCAATAACTAATACTATTAAAACAAGATATTCCATAAATGCTTTTTGAATTATAAAATGAGTACTAAAGTACCAACTTCTACTATCTTGTACAAGTTAATTACATCTTTATTTTTCATTCTGATACAGCCATGTGAAGCGGGGGTTCCTAGCCTTCCCTCTTCTGAAGTGCCATGAATATAAATGTATCGTTTGTAAGAATCTATTCCATCTCCTTTATTTTTTCCTGGTTCCATCCCCTCTAACCAAAGTATTCTGCTAGTTATATCGTCTGTTTTGCTCTTGGTTTCATCTGTGTGTATGGTAGAAATTTCGTAATAAAAAACCCTCCCCACCATTCTTCCATTAATGGGAGTGTTTTCGCCATGTTTTTCTTTTATTTTATGTAGTCCTAGTGGCGTTTTTTTGCTGCCATTTTTATTTCCTGTGCCATATTCTGATGATGAGATAATAAATGTATTGATGATTTTCTCATTCTTAATATGATATAATTTTTGATTTTCAATGGATACAAAAAGTAGTTCTTTAAAATCTTTAGCAATGTAATTTTTAGCCTTTTTAATGATGTTATTTTGAGCAAAAGATGTGAAGCTCAACAGTGAAATTAGAATAATATTAAGGGATCTGAGCATAAGTTCCATTCAATTGGTTTTTGATTATTTTTTATAAGTATATCATTTGTTTTTGAAAAATGTTTACAGCCTAAAAACCCTCTGTAAGCAGAAAGAGGAGAGGGGTGAGATGTTTTTAAAAGATAATGTTTTTTATGATTAATTAATGATGCTTTTTTTTGAGCAAAAGTACCCCAAAGCAGAAAGATTAGCCCATTTTTCTCTGATGATAATTTTGATATTAGTACATCAGTAAAATTTTCCCATCCTAAATCTTGATGTGATCCAGCTTCTTTTTCTCTAACAGTTAATATTGTATTCAATAGAAGCACCCCTTGATTTGCCCAACTTTCTAAATTTCCATTTCTTCTTATTGGGATCTGTAAATCTGATTGTAATTCTTTAAGTATATTTCGTAATGTAGGAGGTATTTTTTCCCCATTAGGAACTGAAAAAGCAAGCCCATGCGCCTGTCCTTTCCCATGATAAGGGTCTTGTCCAATAATTACTATTTTTGTTTGTGAGAAGGAAGAAAGTTTAAGGGCAGTAAAAACTTTCTCTTCTGAGGGAAAAATAGTATGCTCTTTTCTCTCAGCAACAATAAATTGCATTAATTTTGCAAATGCTTTCTTTTGGAATTCATCTTTTAAAATAATATCCCAATCATTATTTATTAATGTAGTTTTATGTTTCATTTTATTAACATTACAAAGATATAAAGTGCTTCTTAAAAAGCATTACTCACAAGCTAAATTGTGTATTTTTGTAAAAATTTAATTTTTATGAAAAAATCAGTATTATTCAGTTTAACAATTTTTTTTCTAACACTTCTTTCTTCTTGTGCTATTTATGAAGAGCCATGCGAAGGTGTAGGGCATATCAATATTAGTGAATTAGATTCATAAACTATATTTTGTTTGGCATCTGTTGAAAAAATAAGAAAACCTAAGTGGCTGAAGGTAAAATTACCTACTGGTGAAGCCTATAAAAATGTACGAGGGATTACTAAATCACACAATTTACATACTATTTGCGAAAGTGGAAATTGTCCTAATATGGGAGAGTGTTGGGGAGCAGGTACAGCGACTTTTATGATTTTAGGAAATATCTGTACGCGTTCTTGTGGTTTTTGTAATGTGATGACTGGTCGTCCTTTAGCGATTGATGTTTTAGAACCAAAAAAGGTGGCCAGATCCATAAAATTAATGCAAGTAAAACATGCTGTTATTACTTCTGTAGATCGTGATGATTTGCAAGATGGAGGAGCTAGTATTTGGGTAGAAACTATTAACGAGATAAGAAAGGAAAACCCTACGACAACAATGGAAACTTTAATCCCTGACTTTAAAGGAAAACGAACTGATATTCAATCAATTATTGATGCTGCTCCTGAGGTAGTTTCTCATAATATGGAAACGGTAAGAAGACTGACTAAAATGGTGCGTATTCAAGCTCAATATGATAGAAGTATTGATACGTTAAGGTATTTGAATGAGGGAGGTATTAAAACGAAATCTGGAGTAATGCTTGGTTTGGGAGAAACAGAGGAGGAAATAATAGAAACTATGCATGATTTACGTGCGGTTGGGGTTTCTATACTTACTATTGGTCAGTATTTACAGCCTTCAAAAAAGCATTTACCTGTGGTTGAATTTATTATGCCTAAACAATTTGATAAGTATAAAGAGATAGGCCTTTTTCTTGGATTCCAGCATGTTGAAAGCAGCCCTTTGGTAAGATCCTCTTATCATGCTGAAAAGCATATTCACTAGTAAATTATTCTTTTTATTTTTTTTATTAGTTTATTGTTTCTTTGTTGATGATAAAAGTTATATTTGTAACCTTAAATGTTATAAAAAAATCAATTAGAATATGAGAAATAGAATTTTACTTTTAATTTCTGGAGCTTTATTAATTGCAAATTTTGGTTTTGCTCAAGTTTGTGGTACTTATGAAGGATCTCTAGAAGAGCAAATTCAAAAATACCCTGATTTTTATCAAAGTCTCGAAAGTAAAAATACTGAGCTTGAATTGCAGCATGAAAAAGCTTTAAGCAAGATGACATCTGTTAAAGTTGAGAATGGCGTGAAAATTATTCCAGTTGTGGTTCATATTATTCATAATGGTGGTGGAGAGAATCTTAATGTTGCTCAAATTCAAAACGGGCTTGATCACCTTAATGATAATATAAATGGACAAGCATATAATTTTCTGACTGTTACCCCAGATGTTTTTGCAGCATTAAGAGGCGATTTGAATGTTGAATTCCGTTTAGCGAAAATAGACCCAGAGGGAAATCCAACATCTGGTATTGTTAGAGTTCAATCTGAATTGACGGTTGCTACTGTTACAGAAACACTCTCAAGAGATCGAGTGAAAGCATTAAGTTATTGGAATTCTTTTCAATATTTTAATATTTGGGTTGTGCAATCAATGCCTGCTGGCCCTGATCCAATAACCCAACCTGCTCTTAATGGTTATGCTCAATTTCCTTGGAGTGGTCGTATGTCAACAGATGGTGTTATGATAAGAGCAGCAGTTTTTGCAGCTGGAGAGACTATTACACATGAAGTAGGTCACTGGTTAGGATTGTGTCATACATGGTCTTGTGGTGGTGGTACTTGTGGTACTGATAATGTTGCTGACACTCCAACAGATAGAGAAGGCACCTTTGATTTTAATGGAACCTTCCCTTTTAATGTAAATGTTTGTCCAGATCCTAATGGCCCAGCAGGTGAAATGTATATGAATTATATGGATTATCAAGCTGATGGAGTTCAAAGCATGTTTACAAAGGGCCAAAATGTCGTAATGAATGAAACTTTGGAGGGTGTTTATGATGCTGAGACGAATGACACTGATATAGGGTATAGGGAATATATGTGGTCTCCAGAAAATATTGCAGCTACTGGTACTGCTGATGGGTTTATTCCAGAGTTTTGTAATCAAAAAGCAGATTTTGCCAGTATGTCTGGTGTTTCCTTACTTTGTGAGGGGGAACAGATTGTGCTAAAAGGAAACCAAACAATTTTTGGTGCTGGTAATGTTTCTTCATTTGTATGGGACTTTGGAGATAACACTACTGATAATTCAGGAAATAATTTCTTATCACATACTTATAATTCAGCTGGTACTTATAATGTAACATTAACTGTAGAGTATGACGAAACTACAGAGGTACTTGCTTCAAGTTTAGCTGATTTAGATATTGCTAATGCTTCTTCATATGATTCTATATCTAAAAATCTAATAGTCCAAGGTACTGAGGAAGAATTAAATAATTTAGGAGCTTCTAACATTGCTTTACATATTGATGATGCCGGTTATAGTTTAGATTCTTATTGGAAAAATAATCAATTTACCGTTGATAGTCTTGTAGGGGCATTTCATATTGATGCCTTTCAAGCTGATATTGTTGAAGACTCAATAGTTATTTATCTTGATGGGGGTAATAATACTCCAACACCAGATTCAGTATTAGTAATAGATGATGGAGATAGCACTTATGTTTATATTGATGGGGCTAATCTAACTGCTCAAGACTTAGTATTGTTAGGAACACCCGAGAATAATGCTGACTCTTCTACTATATTTACTACAGAGTTTATTGTAGACTATTTAGATTCAATTATTGAATATAGTTTTTATTATGATACTACAATTTTAAATATTTTAACATATATTGATAGTACCTATCTATCAGCAGCTGACTCCTCTTTATTGAATAGCGCTGATTCTTCTTGGAGTATAGATGGACTCTTAAATTCATCTGATTCTATAACAATATATTTTGCACAGTTTAATATGGATACAATTATTACACGTTCTATTAATACTGATACTACTTCACTCTCTGCTTCTGATTCGTTAATGTTTAATGATGCTGATAGCACATGGAATGTTAATGCATTTATTGGCTGGGTAGATACAGTTCGCACTTTTTATGGGCTACATCATTACACTAAATATAATGGATATTATGCTGATACACTTTTTTATAGAGGTGAATTAGAAAAAGTTACTTATGTAGCCTATTATGATAATACTTGTATCTCATCAGTTACTAAAGAGGCATTTGTAACTGTAAGTAATGCTACCCCATCTTCAAATGCATCTTCATATGCATATAGTTTTGAAAATGAATCTGATTTAACTACCATTGACAATAATGGAAATGGAGATTGGGCCTTAAATCAATCAACAAATATTGAAAATCAGTGGAGCTTTAATACTGACAATAATAATACAATTTGGAAATGGGAGAACGGAACAGCTGCTCATGGATCTTCCTCAATAAAAGTTGATGGTGAGAATATGTTACTTGGAGTATCAACAGAGATAGTTTCTAAAGCTTATGACTTGAGTGCTTTCACAAGTCCAGCAATTAAGTTTTCATGGTCTGGAGCTTCTGTAAATGCATTTCCAGTTAATGTGCTTGCGGTTTATTATTCTAAAAACTGTGGTGAGGATTGGTTATCTTTGGAGAGCTTAGATGCAGTTAATACTTCTAATGCTGGACTCTATACGACGAGTTTTAAACCAAAATCTTCTGAATGGAGTAATATTGTAATGACTAAAACACAACTTAAGAATTCAAATATTAGATTTAAGTTTGAGTATATTGTAAATGGAAGTTCTAATAACTTTTACTTAGATAATATTATGATTGGTGAAGAAGCATCTTTAATGATTGCTGAAAATACTACGAATTCAAAACTTTCCGTATTTCCTAATCCTGCCAAAGGAAATGCAACTATTGTTTTAGATAATATTGCTGATAAGAATATAGAAGTTACTCTAATTAACATCTTAGGAACTGAGGTTAGTAAATTATTTTCAGGTACAGTGGTAAGTAAGCATCAAGAAATACCTGCGGATTTAACTGCATTTGAACAGGGCATATACTTTGTAAAAGTGATAAGTAATGGTGATCTGATTATGACAGATAAATTGATTATTGAGTAGACTTATAATAATATAAGATAAGCCATCATTTTTGATGGCTTTTTTATTTATTATATTTTTCTAGCTTTAGTTCTCCTTTTTCTAGAACGCTATATGTATTGTGTGTAATCCAATCACCAAGGTTGATGTATGTTATATTATTATCAAGTTTTAACTCTAATGGAACATGTCTGTGCCCAAAAATATAATAGTTAACAGGGTTAATTTCTTGTTGTTTTTTACAATAATTAAATAGTATTTCTTCTTCAGACACAAATAAGGCATTATGGTTTTTTCGGCTGTTATTACTCCATGTATGTGCTAAATAAAGCGCTAAATTAGGATGCAAACGAGTAAAGGCCCATTGACAAATTTTTGAAGTAAATATTTTTCTTATAAATTTATAGAAATAATCTCCTTCTCCTAAGCCGTCTCCATGGGCTATAAAGATTTTTTTGCCTTGTTCTTCAAGTATTGTTGCTTTATGATGAATTGTAATGCCCACTTCTTTTTCAAGATAATCTTTCATCCATAAATCATGATTGCCTACAAATAGATGTATTTGAGTCCCATTATCAGTAAGTGCAGCTAATTTCCCAAGTAATCTTACAAATCCTTTTGGCACAACCTTTTTATATTCAAACCAAAAATCAAAAATATCGCCTACTAAATAAACTGCCCTTGCATCTTCCTCAATTTCAGTCAGCCAGCTTACAATTCGTTTTTCTCTCTTGTGGCTTTCTTCTATGTTAGGGCTTCCTAAATGAAAGTCAGAAGCAAAATATATTTTTTCTTTATTCAAAGTTATTTTTCTAGTTCAGTTTTTAATAGTTGATTTGCAAGCTTAGGGTCCGCCTGACCTTTTGAAAGTTGCATTATTTCTCCCATAAATAACCCAATAAGCCCTTTTTTCCCAGACTTATATTCAGTTACTTTTTCGGGATATTTAGTAATAGCTTGTTTAATATAATCACTTAGTGTATCACTATTGCTTTCTTGTATCCAGTTATTGTTTATTGCTATTTTTTCTGCTAAATCATTAGTTGTAAGCATTTTAGAAAACACCTTTGATGTAGCTACTGTATTGCTTATTTGGCCATCATCAATCATAGTAATTAAACTTGCTAATCTCTCAGGGGATATGCTAAAATTACTAATGTCAATGGCATTTTCATTTAAGTATGATTTAATACTTCCATTAACAAAGTTGGCAGCAGATTTATAGTTCTTTGTAAAGGAGCAAAGCTCATTATAGTAAAGCGCAATCCCTTTTTCGTCAATTAAAATAGTGGCATCATATTCAGATAGGCCAAACTCCTTTGTAAATTTTAAGAATAGCTGATCTGGCAAAGGAGGCAATGTTTGTTTCACTTTAGAAATATATTTTTCAGTAATAATTACGGGTTGTAAATCAGGCTCAGGGAAGTATCTGTAATCATTTGCTTCTTCTTTGTGTCGCATAGAAATTGTAGTATTATTAGCTGCATTAAAACTTCTTGTTTCATGGCTAACTTTTTCTCCTTTTTCTAGTAGTTTTATTTGTCTTTCTACTTCAAATTCAATAGCTCGCTTTACATTTTTGCTTGAATTCATATTTTTTACCTCTACTTTGGTGCCAAATTCTGTGTCTCCTTTTAGCATGACCGAAACATTTGCATCACATCTTAATGAGCCTTCTTCCATATTTCCATCGCAAATATCTAGGTAGCGCACTAATTTTCTTACTTCATTTATATACTGATAGGCTTCATCAGAAGTTCTTATATCTGGTTCTGAAACAATTTCTACTAGAGGAACTCCAGCTCTGTTTAAATCAACAAGCGTATGAAAAGGATCTAAATCGTGTATGGATTTACCAGCGTCTTCCTCCATGTGAATCCGCGTAATAGTGATGTTTTTTTTATTTCCTGTTGCATCTTTTATACGAATAGCTCCACCATTGCAGATTGGGGTTTTATCTTGTGTTATTTGATAGCCTTTTGGCAAATCAGCATAAAAATAATTTTTACGCGCATATTCATTTCTTTCTCTAATTTTAGAACCAATAGCAATCCCCAATTTAACGGCATACTGAATAACTTTTGCGTTGCTTCTGGGTAAAGTTCCAGGATGCCCTAAAGAAATTACTGATGTTTTTGTATTTGGTGTGGCCCCATAGATGTTTTCATCAGAAGAATATGCTTTAGTTTTGGTAAGTAATTGGGCATGCACTTCAAGACCAATTACAGCTTTATATTTGTCGTAAATATTCACTATCTAAAAATTACTTTTCCTGAATTTATATTTTTCCCATCCTTATTAAGTGAGTAAAAATACAAACCATTAGCTAAATGTCCTTTGTAAATCATGTTCTGATTTACATTTAATTTTTGTTCCTTCACTTTGACACCTAATGTGTTATATAAGATCAGGCTTTCAGCCTGAGTATTCACAAGTGTAAATTGGCTTGTTGCAGGGTTAGGAAATATCTTTGTTTTTAATTTGTTTTCTATCATCCCTGTAGGTGTGCCGCATTGGAAAAGATACAGCCCAGTTTGCATATCAGATACAATAATATTCCCAGATGGAAGGTTAGGATATACTCCCCAAGCTCCTCTGTATCCTGCATAATTGGTAGAACTATAAGTGTCGTATTGCCAGCTTTGAATCGGATTGTAAGGATCAGAAATATCAAAAACCCTTAGGCCGTCATGGTAATACGAGATAAATAGTAAATCCCCCTTTATAATCCCATTATGGGCCATTGATTGCGAATCAACTCCTGAATTGAAAATAGATAAAACAGAAATATTATTTAAATCTGAAACATCTAATATCTTAACATCATATCCATGATTCTCATCAAACATAGCATAAATAGTTTTATTTTCATTTAACCATCCAGAATGATTATAGCCCGCATCATGATAGGAGGTAAGTGAGCCTAATAATGTAGGTTGATCTCCGATAGTATCTACCATTGTAAAGTCTTCAATAATTAGTCCGTTTCCACCACAATTAAGATACGCTATATCGTTTATTATGTATGCATCATGTACATATGTGTTGTATGAGTAAATTAATATTGGATTTTGAGGTGAATTCAGGCTATATACTTGCATCGTGCCATTTGTTCCACAAGAATACATCTTGGCAGATGTTGTGTCAATATAAATATTATGTGATTTTGTAATTAATGCATTGGAATCATAAACCGTATTTACTGAGTTAGGTAAGTTAGAAATATCAATAATTTGCAAAGTAGAAGTATTTCCTTCATCACAAACTGCATAAAGATAGCCTTCAAAATCATGATAGTCTCTGTGAATTACACCCACACCTGTATACGCCCCTGCTACAAATGCTACTTGAGAGCTATTTGCGGGGTCAGTTACGTCAAAAAAATGAGTTCCAGCTGTTGATCCTATTATTGCGAATTCTCTCTCATTTACAACTACTCCCCAACATTCATTATATGTATTATAATGAGGAGTGCCAGAATCTACCAATGTAGTGTCCTGCCAATGGTATAAAAGTGTAGCTGTTTGTTGAGCTTGAGTGTTAGCCAAAATAAAAGTAGTAGTTAAAATAAATAATAGTTTTTTCATTATGTAGATGCAATTAATTCTTTAATAATTAAGGTTAGTTTGGGTTCAGCTACTTCTGCTACTTTTTGTATTTCTTCATGACTCACTTTTTGTATTTTTCCTGGCACTCCTAAATCAGTAATTACTGATATTGCAAAACATGGAATGTTCATATGTCTAGCTACAATTATTTCTGGTGCAGTCGACATCCCTACTGTATCCCCACCAATAATTCTCATATGTTTATATTCGGCAGGAGTTTCTAGTGTAGGGCCTGTAAGCGCTACATAAATACCTTTTTGTAAATGAAGGTTGTTGGCTTCTGCAATGTTTTCGGCTTTTGCAATCAAGTCTTTACAATAAGGCTCACTCATATCAGGAAATCTTGGGCCAAGTTCAGTAATATTAGACCCAATTAACGGGTTAGGGATTAAATTGATATGATCGTTTATTATCATTAAGTCACCTACTTTATAATCAGGGTTTACACCACCACTAGCATTTGAAACAATTAAGGTTTTAATTCCTAAAAGTTTCATTACTTTTACTGGGAAGGTTACTTTTTCCATAGAATATCCTTCATAAAAATGAAACCGCCCTTGCATGGCTATTACTTGTTTCCCCCCTAAGTTCCCAAAAATTAATCTTCCTGAATGTCCCTCAACAGTTGATATAGGGAAATGAGGAATATCTTTATATGATATTGAATGTTTAATCTCTATTTCAGCTACTAATCCTCCTAGTCCAGTGCCTAAAATGATGCCAACTTGTGGACTGTAATTTGTTCTTTTTTGTAAAAACGTTGCCGATTCTTTAATTGCTTGTAACATAATCTAATAATTGTTTCTTAAATATTTCTTTGTCATTTACTATCATATCAATAGGGGTGTAATAAACAGGCTCTCCTTTAAAATCACTCAATAATTCCCTTAATTTAGTAGCATCTTTTTCGGTCGTCAAGATAAGTTTTTTTATGTCTTTATTTTTGTTGTGTTCCAACAAGATATTCTCAATATCTTTTGATGTATAATTATGATGATCAGCAAACTGAATTAAGTTTACTTTTCTTCCCTGTTTTTTTAAATAATTTACTAAAGGAGTCGGATTTGCGATACCACTTACTAAGGTGATACTATAGTCTTGTTTGTTTTCTAATTCTATATTATTCTTAATACACTTGTATTTATAATATGTAATTGATGAAAAATATCCTTTCTGGTGGGCTTTTAGATGTAAATTTTCAATAATTCCCTTTTTTTCGGTTGGAGTTATATCCTTAGGAGTTTTACTTACTAAAATAATATCTGCTCTTGTTGCTGCACTTGCAGGCTCTCTTAGTGTTCCTAAAGGAAGTAGATTATCTTTTATAAATGGTTTGTCAAATGGTGTGACTATAATATTGAGTCCTGCTTTTATCCTTCTGTGCTGAAAGCCATCATCAAGTAGAATTACATTTGTTCCTGGATGGTCAATTAGAATTTTCTTTACTCCTTTATTCTTGTTGTTATTTACCGCCACTATACAATTTGGGTTATTTAGTTTTAATTGCAAGGGTTCATCACCAACAGCAGATACAGCACTATCCAGCTCTACATAATTAAACTCTGATGATTTACGACCATATCCTCTACTGAGTATTGCCACTTTGTAGTTTGGAGCTAATAGTTTAGCAATGTAATTGGTATGTGGTGTTTTTCCACTGCCACCTACTGATAAATTTCCAATACAAATAATAGGAAGGTTATGTGTTTTTGTTTTCAAAATACCGTAATCAAAAAGGGAGTTTCTTAGGCTAATTATTATTCCATAGATAATTGAAAGTGCATATAAAAGCAAACGCATAAGGCAAAGATAGTATTTTGTTATCAAAGACTTTTGTATTTTTGAAAAATGAAATTAAAAGAAATAACTAGATATTTAGAAAATATCGTGCCACTTTCTTATCAAGAAAACTATGATAACTGTGGCTTAATAGTTGGAGATGAGAATACTGTTGTAACTGCAGCTCTTATAACGCTTGATTGTACTGAAGTTATAGTGGATGAGGCAATAGAAACAGGTTGCAATCTTATTATAGCTCATCATCCGATTATATTTAAGGGCCTTAAAAAGTTAAATGGTAGTAACTATATTCAAAGAACCGTTATAAAGGCAATAAAAAATAATATTGCTATTTATGCTATTCATACTAATTTAGATAATGCGTTAAATGGCGTTAGTGCTAATATTGCCGAAAGGTTAGGAGTTGAAAATCCTAAAATACTTGCTCCTAAAAAAGATCTCTTAAGGCAGTTGGTAGTTTATTGTCCCATCTCAGATGCTAATAAATTAAGAAATGAGCTTTTTAAAGCAGGAGCAGGAGATATAGGAAATTATGATGAGTGTAGTTTTACTTCTATTGGTGAAGGTACTTTCAGGGCAGGTGAAGGATGTAATCCTCATTTAGGAAAGATTGGAGAGCGACATATAGCAAAGGAAGAAAAAATAGAAGTAATTTTCCCAAGATATAAAGAAAAGGAAATTGTATCTGTCATGAAAAGTGCTCATCCTTATGATGAGGTGGCTTATCAGATTTATATTTTGGATAATGTATATGAAAATGTTGGCTCTGGAATAGTTGGCCAATTGAAACAAGTAATGGATGTAGAAGCATTTCTAGAAATGCTAAAAAGAAATATGAAAACGGATTGCATCCGTTATAGCAAATTGGTGAAAAATCAGATAAAAACAGTAGCTGTTTGCGGGGGAAGTGGTAGCTTTTTGCTGTCTAGTGCAAAAAAAGCAAAAGCAGATATTTTTATTACAGCAGATTTTAAGTATCATGAGTTTTTTGATGCTGAAAACGATCTCATTATTGCTGATATAGGTCACTATGAAAGTGAGCAGTTTACAAAGGATCTAATTTATGATTTGCTTACCAAAAATTTTACTAAATTTGCCATCCGATTATCAAAAGTGAATACTAATCCGATAAAGTACTTATAATGGCAAAAAGATCAAAAATAACTACCAGCTCTGTAGAGGATCAATTAAAAGCGTTACACCAACTTCAAGTTATTGATACTAAGGTTGATAAAATTAGAATTATAAGAGGAGAATTACCTTTAGAAATTAAAGATTTAGAAAATTTAATTATTGGGTTAAATACAAAATTAGAAAAATTTGAAACCGAGTTAGAAGCAATAAATGAAAATATTGTTGCTAATAAAAACACCATTTCTTTAGCTGGTGATGCTATTAAAAAGTACGAGATTCAGCTTAAAGAGATTAAGAATAATCGTGAGTTTACTTCTTTAACTAAGGAAGTGGAGTATCAAAACTTAGAAATTCAACTTGCTGAAAAGAAAATGGTTCAAAATGAGGCAAATGTTCTTCATAAAACAGAAATAATTAATACTTTTAAGGAGCAAATTACCGAAAGAGAGGAGGAGTTAAAGTTAAAATCAGCTGAGCTTGATGAGATTATTGCTGAAACAGAAAAAGAAGAAAAAACATTAATGGCTGATTCTGTAAAAGCAGAGAAAGTAATTAATGAAAGATTATTAAATGCTTATAAAAGAATCAGATCAAAAGTAGTAAATGGATTGGCTGTTGTATCTGTTGAGCGTGAAGCCTGCGGGGGTTGTTTTAGTCGAATTCCACCACAAAGACAATTAGATATACAAATGCATAAAAAAGTGACTGTTTGTGAACATTGTGGTAGAATTATGGTTGATGCTAACATTTTTGAAGAGCAAGCAGTATAATCAATAAACAATTTATTTTAAAAAGGATTTCATATTTTTGGAGTCCTTTTTTTATGCAATGCGAAAACTGACACTAGTATTTTTATTTTTTAGCCAACTGACTTTTGCGTCATTTGATATGAATAAAAACATGCAAAAATCTTATTCTTATATTATCAATTTGGAATTTGAAAAAGCGAATGTTTTGCTAGCCAAGGAGCAATCTCAAAACCCTAAAAATGGATTTATCCTATTGCATAAAAACTACATTGATTTTTTAACAATCTTTATATCTGAGGATTTTAATTATTTTGAATCGCATGAGCATTTTAAGGATGTAAGGATTGGTTTATTAGATGATAATGATAAAGAGTCTCCGTATTACTTATACTCAAAAGCTGAGGTTAATTTGCAATGGGCTTTTGCTCGATTAAAATTTGAGCAGTATCCTACTGCTGCTTATGAACTTGTAAAAGCATATAAGCTTCTTGAAAAAAATCAGGAAAT
This sequence comes from Bacteroidota bacterium, assembly GCA_036139835.1. Classification (GTDB taxonomy): domain Bacteria; phylum Bacteroidota; class Bacteroidia; order Flavobacteriales; family BACL11; genus BACL11. The sequence goes on along the minus strand of JAYZYW010000028.1, from coordinate 11,535 downwards.
TTTTCCTGATTTTACGCTTAATAATAAAGGTTTAGGCTTAATTCATACTTTGTTAGGGGTTGTCCCTAAGGAGTTTCATTGGATACTAAATTTTGCTGGTTTAAAGGGTAGTGTTGCTCTTGGACTTAGCGAATTAGATGCTGTTTTAAATGACAATTCTTTTGTAATGTATGAAGACGAGGTACTGTTTTTACTTTCTTTTTTACAAATTAATTTAGGTAATAATGACGCTCTTTGTCAGAAGTATCTGGACAGGATAGGAGATGGATATGAAGATAATTTATTGCTGAATTTTTCTGCTGCTCGGTTAGCACATAATCTAGGAAAAAATGATTATTGCTTAAGAGTATTAAATAACAAACCTAATAATAGTGGAATAATTAAATTTTACTATCTTGATTATTTGCAAGGGCTTTCCTATTTATATATGCTAGATTATAAAAATGCGGAACAAAAATTCGAGTATTTTCTAGCAAATTTTAGAGGTGTAAATTATATTAAATCGGCTAACCACAAATTAGCATGGATTGCTTTTTTGCAAAATAATAGGAAAAAGCAATTCACTTATTTACAAAGGGTTATTTCAAATGGAAGCACTTCTATTGATGAAGATAAAGTAGCCCTAAAGGACGCTCAAAGAAATCACATTGCTCAACCTGTTTTATTAAAGGCTCGTTTGTTATATGATGGAGGGTATTATTCTTTAGCATTATTAGAACTTAATCAAATTGAAGGATCTGGAGTGCAAGGTTATCAAGGAGAGCAATATTTCTCATCTGAAACTAATGAAATTGAATATTGGTATCGATTAGCTCGTGTTGAATCAAAATTAAATAATAGTGAAAAAGTAATAATTGCACATTATAAAAAAGCATTAGAAAAAGGAGAAAATAGCTCTAGCTATTACGCTCCTATGTCAGCTTTGCAAATTGGATTGCTTTACGAGAAAAAAAATGATTCTAAGCAAGGGACATTCTACTTTAATAAATGTCTTTCAATGTCAGGTTTTGATTATGAACGAGGGATTCATCAAAAAGCAAAAGCAGGTTTGGACAGGATATCAAATTAGTATCTAAACCCTAATGTAAATAGTAAGTTATGGTTAGTGGTTATTAAATTTATTGGGGCTTCACTATACAATAAGTGCTCGTTTGTTCCTTGAGATAAAACATAGGCTATATCAATAAAATAAGCCCCATTATTTATTCCTATTCCGTAACTAAAATTTTCTCTACTAAAATCTTTTGTTACAAAAGCACTCCCATATTTTGAATACCCAGCGCGTAGCACAAAAGGTTTTATAGTTATTTCAGCTCCGATTTTCATATTTTCAGTTCTTTGATAAATACTTGCTATTGTTAAATTCTCATGTTCAAAATCAGCAGTAAAGTATTCTGCAGTAGAGTAATCAATTAGTTCATATTCTCCAGAGATTAGGAGATTATTAAAAATTGCAGATGCACTTATACTTGCTTTTAAAGGCGTAATTAAATCGTAATTAAAGGGAATTAAGTATCCCATAGAATAATTTAGTGTACTATCTTTAAAAAAGGTTGTTATGGAGGTGTTGTAATCTTCATCAATACTAAAGAATGTTGGTGTGTGTAGTGAACCTCCAATTTTTACTTTTTCTGATAACCTGTAGATGGCACCAACTTTAAGATTATAGCCTGTTCCGTATGCTGATATTTCCTCAGAGAATAACATTTGCCTTAAGTTGTTCGATGTATCTGATATTTCACGTTCTGTATATTCTGAATATTCATAATAGTCTATCGTAGGGATACCTATTGTAGCTCCAATGTATAGTTTTTCTTGATAAGATCCTCCTATAGAAAAAAGAAATTCATTCATACCTCCAATACTTTTAGTTGTTTTTGATTGCAATTTAGAGTTTGAAGAAAAGTTAGAGATGTAGTTGCCATCTACTAAGCCATTACTATCAAATAATGGATCAATCAAATAAGTATTCCATGCCATTTGCGAATATGCATTTCCTTCTCCATTTGTTAGTTCACCTGTTAGAGTCCCGTTAGTTATTGTTACAATTCTATCAATTATTGAACTTTCGCTATTTACACCCTCAATTTTTATTGTGTTGTTATAATTAGCTAATTGATTCCAGCCAACCCCAAAATTAATTCTTTTCCAATCAGAATTATTTTGAGGAATGGTAAATACGAGTCCAAGATTTCCTATGGAAAATCCAGATTTATAAGAAGATAAATGGGAGTCGTTATAATAAGATTTAGTTGAGTTTAAATTAAAAGAAGGACTAAACATAAGCTCTGCGAATTGATACATGCCAATTCCCGCAGGATTTGAACTTAAAGCTGCAAATTCACCCCCTAATGATCCAAAAGCACCTCCCATTGCAGAGTATCTAGCTGTTCCACTTAAGTTTTGAGTTGAATACCTTAATGCATCTACCTCATTTTGTGCATTTACTACTATTGTACTGATTGCAAGAGCAATTCCTAAAAATCTATTTCTCATTTTATTTTCTTGGTTTCACACTTCTTTTGCCTCCTCCAGATGATTTATTGCCACTATTTGATCTGTTGTTTCTACCGTTTGAGTTATAGCTTCTGTTATTTGTTTTAGGAGTAGAGTAGGAATTGTTTTTTCTATTTGAATTTGTTTTTGTTGTACTTCTACTACTATTTTTTTGGTTACTTCTGTTGTTAGTTTTTATGGTAGAGTTTGACTTATAATTTCTATTACTAATCGTGTTATTTTTTACAGTCTTATTACTTCTGATATTTAAAGTGGAGGTTTTTTTCGTGGTATTTGATAAAATGTTATTAGTAGTATTTACATTAATCCCTCTCCCATCACTATTTGATGATAAACTACCTCTATGTCCAGTTATGTAAGCATTATTATTGTTACTATTGGTATAATATGTGTTATGTGAGGCATGATGATAATTGTATCCGTATCCATTATAGAAGTAATAATTTCCATAATAATAAGGAGTATAATAATAAGCAAAATAATAAGGAGAATAACTATAGTAGGAATAATAAGGCGAATGCCAGTTATATCCATAATAAATACTTGTTCCGCAAGAAAAAGGATCGTTATTATACCAGTAGTAGTCAGTATAAATACCATCATAATATCCGCTATAATATATTGGTCTGTGAAATCTTCTTATTCTAGAAGAAAAACTATAATCATAATAATCATCTACCGAATAATTAGTACTTGAATTTGTAGTGTCAGCAGTAAATGATTCTTGCTCAACCTGATTATTTGCAGTTATTTCTTCATAAGTGCTGAATTCATCACTATTCAAATAATTAGGGTCACTATAATGCACATGCGTCGATGTAACACATGATGCAAAAAAGGATATTAATACTAAAGGTAGAATAAAAGATTTCATAGTTTTTTTTTTTTGTTTGAAACTCATAAACTTATGCTCGTTTAATTTATTAGTTTTGTACAACTTTTATAAGGTGAACGAAAATAATACTACAAAATTACATTTTTTAAGTTAAAATGGAAAAAAAATTAACATCACGAGCGCAAGATTATTCTCAATGGTATAATGAGATTGTTCAAGGAGCAGATTTAGCTGAAAATTCAGGAGTAAGAGGCTGTATGGTAATTAAACCATACGGGTATGCAATTTGGGAAAAAATGCAAGCAGAATTGGATAGAATGTTTAAGGAAACAGGTCATGAGAATGCTTATTTTCCTCTTTTTATTCCTAAATCTTATTTAAGTAAAGAGGCAGCTCATGTAGAGGGCTTTGCTAAAGAATGCGCTGTTGTCACACATTATCGTTTAAAAAATGCAGAAGATGGTAGTGGAATAGTTATTGATCCTACAGCTAAATTAGAAGAAGAGCTTATTGTGCGCCCAACATCTGAGACTATTATTTGGGATACTTATAGGAAATGGATACAATCGTATCGCGATTTGCCAATTTTAGTAAATCAGTGGGCAAATGTGGTAAGGTGGGAAATGCGCACTAGATTATTTTTACGGACTGCTGAGTTTTTGTGGCAAGAAGGGCATACCGCTCATGCAACAAAAAAAGAAGCGATGGCTGAAACTGAGCAAATGATAAATATTTACGCTGAATTTGCTCAGAATTTTATGGCAATGCCAGTTATAATAGGATCGAAATCAGCAAAAGAAAGATTTGCTGGTGCTGAAGAAACTTATTGTATTGAAGCTTTAATGCAAGATGGTAAAGCATTGCAAGCGGGGACTTCTCATTTTTTAGGTCAGAATTTTGCTAAAGCATTTGATGTGAAATTTACTACAAAAGAGGGGAAACAAGAATATGTTTGGGCTACTTCTTGGGGAGTTTCTACTCGTCTGATGGGTGCTTTAGTTATGGCCCATTCTGATGATTATGGTTTAGTATTGCCTCCAAAATTAGCTCCTTATCAAGTTGTTATTGTCCCTATTTATAAAGGTGATGAACAATTAGAAAGAGTTTCTAAAGTAGCGATTAAAGTTAAAAAATCATTAGAAGCAAAAGGTATTGTAGTAAAATTTGATAATCGAGATACTCATAAACCTGGTTGGAAATTTGCAGAATACGAACTTAAGGGAGTTCCATTGCGTTTAGCTTTAGGTGCTCGTGATTTAGAAAATGGAACTATTGAAGTTTCTAGAAGAGACACTTTAGAAAAAGAAACACATCAGATAGTTGATATTGAAAATCAAGTGGAGCATTTGCTGGATGAAATACAAGATAACTTATATAAAAAGGCACTGACTTTTCGTGAGAAAAAAACTTTTAAAGCAGATTCAAAGGATGAGTTTATTAAATTAATTAAAAAAGGGGGTTTTGTTTATGCTCATTGGGATGGAACTTGTGAGACAGAAGAGCTTATTAAACAACAAACAAAAGCCACTATAAGATGCATACCTTTAGATGCAAAACAAGAATCGGGAGTGTGTTTGTTTACTGGAAAACCATCTAGTATGAGAGTATTGTTTGCTAAAAATTATTAATATGGATTCTGAGAAAAACATACTTAAATTATTGAAAGAAAAATCTTGTACAAAACAAAAGGTTTATAAAATCACTAAAGGGGTTTTTGCTGAACTTCAAGAAGTATTAAGTGTTAAAGCGACTAGATTAAATGATGCGGTATCTGATGTTGATATATCTTATGAGGAATCTGGAGATTTTGATGCTAAGTTAAGATTTTCTGGAGACACTCTTCTTTTTCATATGCACACAAATATTTTTGACTTTGATTCTTCTCATCAAATTCATAAAAATTCATATGTTAAAGAGGATAAGATGAGATCGTTTTGTGGGCTAATAAATATTTATAATTTTCTGTCTGATTCGTTAAAGTATAATAGATTAAATGATGCGGGCTTTTTAATTGCCAGAATCTTTATTAATAAGGATAGTCATTTTTTTGTTGATGGCGATAAGGAATTAGGCTTTTTATTTAATGATTTTGGTAATCAGGAAATCAATAAAGAGCAGATGGGCAATATTATTAATTGTGCTATGGAGTATTCTTTGAATTTTGACTTAGAAACTCCAAATTTAAATGATGTAAAAATGATTTCTGTCCATGAGATACTAGATATAAATAATAATCATAAGATTAAAACTTCTAAGAGACTGGGGTTTAAATTCTCGCATGAAACAAATAATGAGTAATTTCTTTGTAAGATTAAAAAAAAGTATAAATTTGCACCCTCAATTTTGAGGATACTGAGGCCCGGTCGTCTAGTGGTTAGGACGCATGGTTTTCATCCATGTAACCGGGGTTCGATTCCCCGTCGGGCTACTTAAAAAAATAAAAACTATGGCAAATCATAAATCAGCACTAAAAAGAATTAAACAAACTGAAACGAAAAGGTTGTTAAATAAGTATAAGCATAAAACCGCAAGAAATGCAGTTAGAGACTTAAGAACAACTACTGATAAAAAGGAAGCAACTGCAATGTTGCCAAAAGTTTCAGCGATGTTAGATAAATTAACAAAAACTAATATTCTACATAAGAATAAGGTGTCCAACTTAAAATCAAAGTTAACTAAGCATGTTAATGCATTATCTTAATAAAGATTTAATAACTAAAAAAGGGGCTAATCAATTGATTAGCCCCTTTTTTTATATTTGCTTCATTTAATAAAGTGAAGAAATGGTTAAACGAAGAAAATTATAATTATGAAAATAATCAACTTAGGGCAAAAGAATACAATATTTAATCATTTCATTAGTGAAATAAGAGATGTAAATATTCAGAATGATTCTATGCGTTTTAGAAGAAATATTGAAAGAATTGGAGAGGTGTTTGCGTATGAAATTAGTAAAGAAATGGAATATCAAAATAAAGACATTACTACTCCACTTGGAAGTTCTATAGAAAGTTTAATGATTGAAAAACCTGTACTAGCGACAATACTTAGAGCAGGACTTCCTCTTCACCAAGGGTTACTAAATTATTTTAGTGACTCGGATAGTGCTTTTATTTCGGCTTATAGAAAACATAAAAAAGGAGGTGATTTTGAAATAAAAATTGAATATATGTCATCTCCTGATTTAAATGGTAAAACGGTAATACTTTGTGACCCTATGATAGCAAGTGGCGCTTCTATGATTATGGCAATGGAAGCAATTTTAAGTAAAGGGCATCCAAAACACATACATATTGTTGGAGTCCTTGCTAGCTCTGAGGGTATTCAGTATTTGAAAGAAAATTCTCCTGTAAAGAATTGGAGTTTATGGCTCGGTGCAGAGGACTCTGAAATGACTTCACAGTCGTACATCGTTCCTGGTTTAGGAGATGCTGGAGATTTAGCATTTGGCGAAAAACAATGAGATGCAATACAAACATGTTTTTTTTGATTTAGACGGAACTCTTTGGGATTTTGAGACTAATTCTCATGAGACACTCTTAGAACTTTGCACTACTTATAATTTAAATGAAAAAGGAATTTTTGATTATGAAGAGTTTATTAATACTTATAAAATTCATAATGAAAAACTGTGGGCTTTATACAATGCCGATAAGATTTCTCAAAAGAATTTAAGAAGAGAAAGGTTTCAAAGGACTCTTGCAGACTTTGGCATCGATGACTTTAAATTGTCTGAAAATATTGGAGAAAACTATATTGAAGTTTGCCCTAGAAAAACCACATTATTCCCATATACTTTTGAAGTTTTAGATTATCTCGAAGAGAAATACACTTTACATATTATCACAAACGGATTTGATAAAACTCAACATATAAAATTAGAACACTCAAATTTAATGCCTTATTTTAATCAAATTATCACATCTGAAAAGACTGGCTTTAAAAAGCCAAACCCTTTAATCTTTTCTCATGCATTAGATTTAGCACATGCAACAAGCACTGAAAGTATTTATATTGGAGATAATTTAGTTGTAGATATTTTAGCTTGTCAAAATTCTGATATTGATGGGATATATTTTAATCCTAAAAAGGAAAAGCACAATGAAAATGTGAAATTTGAGATTTCTTGTCTTATTCAGATAATGGAGATATTATAAATCCTCCTTTTGTTAAATCATTCCAAAAATTTGGATAGGATTTATTTACAACTTCCGGATTATTTATTTGTAGCCCCCCAAATTTAAGAGAAAGTGGAGCAAAGCTCATTGCCATTCTATGATCTTCATAGGTTGCAATTATTTTGGTGGAAGTTAGTTTTTCTAGTTCAGTGTTGACAGCAGTAACTCTATCTGTTTCTTTATTCTTTAGAGTTTGTAATCCTAGGAATTCTACAATTATATTTTTCGCAAATAGTGTGCATTTTAAGGCTTGGTATAAATCTGGCGTTTCAATTAAATTAATTTTCTTAGGGAAAGTATTCCCTTTGTTTTTTGTCAAAATTAATATTCCATTTTTAAAAACTGATACAACTCCTAATCCTTTAAAAATCTCCATAACTTTTTCATCTGCTTGTATAGAATTATATTGCAATCCTTTTAATCTTATATCGCATTTTTCTGATAAAGATGCAATCTGAAACCAAAAAGATGCAGCAGACCAATCTGATTCCACTGTATAATTTTTTGCTATGTACTTCTGCTTTCTAATGATGATAATATTGCCAGTCCAAGTCCATTGAATTCCAAACTCACTCATTAGTTTCAAAGTCATTAAAATATAAGGTTTAGACACTAAATTGCCATTTATTTTTAGTTCAATTCCATTATTAAGTGTAGGAGAAATAAGTAAAATAGAACTAATAAATTGAGAGCTTATCTCTCCATCAATTTCAATGACTCTACCACTTAATTGCGCTCCTAGGATCTTTAGTGGAGCAAATCCTTCTTTGTCCAGATATTCAATCTGAGCACCCATTTTTTGCAGAACTTCCACTAAATCTTTTATAGGCCTCTCTTTTAATCTATCTGATCCAGTTAAGATAAATTCCTTATTATACTGCAAAGTAAGAAAGGAAGTTAAAAAACGAAAAGAGGTCCCCGCATGATTTACATCAATGGTTTTTTGTGAAGAATTTAAAGCTTGCAGCAGATTCTTAGTGTCATTTGAGTTGGATAAATTTGCAATCTCAAAATTATCTTTACAGAGAGCCCTGATAATTAATAGACGGTTAGAAATACTTTTTGATGAGGGCAAATCAATCTCACAATTTACAATTTTTATAGGATGTGATACTTTATAATTCATCTTCAGTTAATAGATTGTCTATTGTGCAATCTCCGATTCCTTTTAATAAAGAAAAATTGATTTTTTCGTCTTTATTTTTCTTGTCGTTTCTCAAGAAATTTAAAAGTTCTATTTTATTAGGAGTGTAAGGCAATCCAAAGTTACTAAGAATATAATTTTTGATTTCGTTTTTCTCTGAATTTGATAAGATTGAAAGTTCAGTTTCTAAAATCATTCCCATAAAAATGGCCTCTCCATGTAAAACAGGCGTTCCTTTTTGCAGATAATAACTTTCAATAGCATGCCCGAAAGTATGTCCGAAATTTAATTTTCTTCGTTCTCCTTTTTCTTTAGGGTCATTTAGTGTAATTCTGTTTTTTAGTTCAACTGAAAGAGTAATAATCTCTTCCCATTTTAACTTGTTAAAAGGAGTGCTTTTTATTGTCTCCCATAAATGTTCATCTGAAATCAGTGCATGTTTTACCACTTCAGCAAACCCTGATATTAATTCATCTTCTGCTAAAGTCTCTAAGAACACAGGATTTATAATTACTGATTTAGGATTTGCAAATAATCCAATTTGATTTTTAAGATTTCTAAAGTCAACTGCTAATTTCCCGCCAACTGAGGCATCTGCCATTGCAAGTAAAGTTGTTGGGATATGAATAAAATCAATTCCTCTTTTATAAGTACTAGCACAGAAACCTCCCATATCTCCAATTACTCCACCGCCCAAATTTATTAGTATTGAGTTTCGATCAAATTCATGACTAGTAAGTTTTTGCCATATCAGATTGCAAGTAGTAATATTTTTATTTTTCTCTCCTGTTGGGATTTCAATAATTATTGGATTTTCAAGTTTTGGAAGTTTATATAAGCAATCTCTTTTAGTATTTTTATCTACTAAAATTGCAATTTTAGAATATGATGTAATATTTAATTTGGATAGGGAGTTTTCTCCAATCCATATAGAATAATTAGATGAAACTATTTCTTTCACTCAGTAATTTCTGGCAAAGGGTTTCCTGTGCAGCCATTAGGGTGTGCAGTGCCTAAAATAGTAGAGATCGTTGGTGCAATATCTCGAATATTCACTTTTCTATCAGTTTTCCCTTTTGGAATTTTCCCTCCCCAAAATATTAGGGGAACATGTGTATCATAACTGTAAGAAGATCCATGAGTAGTCCCTCCATTTTTCCAATGGGCTTTTAACCAACCGGTTTGTAGACTTACAATTACATCTCCAGATCGTTTCTGATTATATCCTTTTTGTATTAAAGAATGAAATGAATTAGAGTATTCATTCTCATTTAATTGAGTAGCAGTGTAAGTGTTTTTAACCCATTCATGTTGTAGGAGAAGTTGAGCACAATTTCTTTGAATTTCTTGCATATTTATATGTTTCTCTCTAATTAGATCATGATTTAAGAATAGTTGATTATTAGAATAATTTTTAATCCAATTTCCCTCTCCATACATAGAGTTAAGATGGGTTAATAGTGTCGTTTGCATGATCGAGTTGTCAAAATAGCCAGAGGGAATATTTCTTGATAAGAGTTCTGAAGGTTCAGAAACTACACCATGATCGGCAGTAAGAAATACTACCACATTTTCAAATCCAACTTTATTATTAATCGCTTGTAAAAGCTCTGCTATATCTTTATCTAAACGAATATAAGTATCTTTTATCTCAGGTGCATGAGGGCCAAATTGATGACCAATATAGTCAGTAGAAGAAAAAGAAATTGTAAATATATCAGTTGATTTTCCTTGACCTAAGTTTTCTTTTCTTAGAATCTCAAGAGCTAAATCTTTTAAAATAGTATTTCCAAAAGGAGTGCTTTTTATAGAGCTTCCTCCTTGTTGAGCATACTTAGTAAGTAGATTATGATTAAATTTTCCTTTTACTTCCCACATACCTTTTAGATAGTTTTGAGCTGGATTAGTTTCATTTATCTTTTGAATATAATCTGGAAGCGCTGCCATATAAAAAGAAGACGTAATCCATTTCCCTTCACTATCCATCCAATATGCGCCATTTGCACTATGTCCTGCAGGCAATATAGCTCCTCTATCTTTTAAAGATATTCCAAAAACTTTACTGTTTTCATTAAATAGTTTTAATTCATCTGCAAATGTTGTAGTAAGCATATGATGTGGAGACATTTTTCCGTCTTCAGATTGTACATCTACATTCTTTTGTTCGCAATTACAAACAGTATGCATGTCTCCATCTCCCGCACAATAAATATATTCCCCAGAATTTTTATCGTACCAATCGTTAGCAATTATTCCATGTACTGCAGGAGTTGTTCCAGTATAGATAGAGGCATGTCCAGGACCGGTATAAGTGGGAACATAACCAAATTGACAATTACGGAAAAAGTGTCCTTCAGTAATTAGCTTTTTAAAACCATCATTTGTAAAATCATCCCAAAAACGATAGATGTAATCATAACGCATTTGATCTATTACAATACCAACTACAAGTTTTGGTTTTTCTTGAGAAAATGATTGTATTGCTGTAAAAAGTATTATTAATAAGATTTGTAGTTTTTTCATTTTTTCATTTTTTTAATAAACATAACACCAAGTGATAAAACAACAGCAACTAATACATCTGCAATTGGAGGTACAGTTGGCCAAACAAAGTTCCAAATACATACTAAGGCTAACCACCAAAACCACAAGAAGTCAATATTTTTAATCTTCATTTTATAAATATAATAGACAAGCAAACTTACAAATAGTCCCCAAACCATACCTCCCAAAATATCAAAAGGATAATGGACTCCTAAATATATCCTGCTAAAGCCAATTAGAACTGCCCAAGAAAACAAATTAACAAACCACCAATAACGTTTGAGTAAAAGAGAAACAAAAAAGGCAAGCGCAAAAGA
>JAYZYW010000027.1:0-13277 GCA_036139835.1 Bacteroidota bacterium | reverse complement strand
TCAAATTCTGAAATTAATGATGTAAATATTACAATATTTCCCAACCCTGCAACTAATGAGATTGTAGTAATAGGTAATTTAGTAAATTCATCAAAACTTATTTTAACAGATAATATTGGCAGAATTGTAAGTGTTACCAATATTGATAAAAATAACAATACTCATAAAATTAATGTTAAAAATTTATCACAAGGAATTTATTTCATATCTATTGATAATAATACAATCAAAAAAGTAGTAAAACAATAAATGAAATATTGCAACTCATTAACAAAATACTCAAGGTTTAAAACAAGAGAGGTAAGAGTAGGGAATATTGGTGTTGGGGGGGACAATCCTATAAGGGTGCAATCCATGACAATTACAGACACTATGGATACCAAGGCAACTGTAGATGAATGTATAAGAATGATAGAAGCGGGTTGTGAGCTGGTTCGTATTACTGCCCCTAGTAACAAGGAAGCTAAAAATCTAAAAAACATAAAAAAAGAGTTAGCAAAAAAGGGACATAACACTCCAATAATCGCAGACATACATTACACCCCAAATGCAGCTGAAATTGCTGCCGAAATAATTGAGAAAGTAAGAATAAATCCAGGTAATTATGCCGATAAAAAGAAGTTTGAAAATATTGAATATACGGATGCAACATACAATGCAGAAATTGATAGGATAAGAAAAAAGTTCGCCCCGCTTGTTAAGATTTGTAAAAAGCACGGAACTGCTATGCGAATTGGCACAAATCACGGATCTTTATCAGACAGAATTTTAAGCCGATATGGAGATACCCCAAAAGGGATGGTGGAATCAGCAATGGAGTTTTTGCGTATTTGCCAGAATGAAGATTATCATGAAATTATCCTTTCCATGAAAGCATCCAATACCAGGGTAATGGTACAAGCCTACCGCTTATTAGTAGCAGAAATGATGAAAGAAGGAATGGATTATCCACTTCACTTGGGGGTAACAGAGGCGGGTGAAGGAGAAGATGGAAGAATTAAATCAGCCGTTGGTATTGGAACACTTTTAGCAGATGGACTGGGAGACACCATACGAGTTTCTTTAACGGAAGCTCCAGAATACGAAATGCCAGTTGCACAAAAATTACTTGCTCATTTTGAGGGGATTGAAAATCATGAAAAGATTAATGAAATTACAGAAAACTCTCTGCATTCTTTTGATTATAAAAGGAGGGATACAAATAAAGTTCTGAATATTGGAGGGGGAAATGTCCCTATTATAATGGCAGATTTTTGCTTAAAAGAAAAAATTACGCCTGCTTCATTTTTTGCTCTAGGCTATAATTATTCTGTTCCTTTAGACAAATGGCACATTAGTGAGATGGCTTCCGACTATGTGTTTGTTGGGAATCATGATTTAGATTTTGAAGTCCCTGGAACTCTAAGTGTTATTTACAATTACAAAAAATGGCAAGAACATAAAAAAGGATATCCATTTTTAACTGTAAATGATTATTTGGATAAAACTAAATTATCAAGAAAACTAAATATAATTTATATCTGTTTAGAGGATTTAAGTGAAAAACTTTTTACAAAACTAAAAACAGATAAAACGGCTGTTTTGCTTATCGATACATATAACAAAAATGGAGTAGCTGAGCAAAGAAAACTTTTTACTGAACTGATGAATCATCGAATAAAAACTCCCGTTATTATTGGGAAAGCTTATAGAGATTTGTCTGAAGAACAATTACAGCTTTCTGCTAGTTCTGATTTTGGATCGCTACTTTTAGATGGATTAGGGGATGGTATATTTATTGCCGCAGAAAATTGCGGGTCTGATCAATCTATAAATTCTTTAGCGTTTGGGATACTGCAAGCTACTCGAACTCGTATTTCCAAAACAGAATATATTTCTTGTCCTAGCTGCGGACGAACTCTTTTTGATTTGCAAGAAACCACAGCCAAAATTAGGGAGGTTACTGATCACTTAAAGGGAGTTAAAATTGGAATTATGGGATGTATAGTAAATGGGCCAGGAGAAATGGCAGATGCCGATTACGGTTATGTAGGAACAGGTCCTGGAAAAATTACTTTATATAAAGAACAGACAGTCATAGAAAAAAATATTCCAGAAAAAAAAGCTGTAACAGCCCTAATAGATCTTATTAAAGAACATGGAGATTGGGTGGATAAAAACTAGCTCACCTTTATTTTAGAAGCAACTTCTTTTGCTTTTTTCACTAACTCAGTAGTACTTTCAGAACCATAAGCAAGAGCTACGGCCATTCTTCTATATGGCCTTGTAGTTGGTTTTCCGAAAATTTTAAAATCTGTATTATTTAGGTTAGCAGCTTCTGCCAGGCCTGTAATATCTGGGAAATTGCTATTTTTATTGTCAGCTAATACCACAGCAGAAGCCCCGTTTCTTACAAGTGGAATGCTCAAAACAGGAATGCCTAAAATGGCCCGAGCATGCAATTCAAACTCTGAGAAATTTTGTGTTCCAGCAAGGGTCACCATACCCGTGTCATGTGGTCTTGGTGACAATTCGGAAAAACAAACTCCATCTTTACCAATAAAAAATTCTACCCCCCAAATTCCACTACCCCCAAGTGCTTTAGTTACTTTATCGGCCATTTCTTGTGCAGCTTTCAAATGAATGTCTTCCATTTGCATAGGCTGCCAACTTTCCTGGTAATCTCCCCTTTCTTGTCTGTGTCCAATTGCAGGGCAGAAAAGTGTATTGCCATTATTTTGTGTAAGAGTTAAAAGTGTAATTTCATAATCAAAATCAACAAAAGCCTCAACTATTACTTCCATCAAATCTCCTCTTGAGCCTGACATAGCATAATTCCATGCTTTTTCAATATCTGTTTCGGTTTTTATAACTGATTGCCCCTTACCAGAACTAGACATTAGTGGTTTCACCACGCATGGCATTCCAGTGAACTCTACCCCTTTTTTTAATTCCTCATAAGAAGTAGCATATTTATATTTTGCTGTTTTTATACCCAATTCAATAGCTGCTAAATCTCGGATTGCCTTACGGTTCATAGTAAAGTTAGCTGCTTTGGCAGAAGGGATTACAGTAAACCCCTTTTTTTCATAATGATAAAATTGTTCTGTTCTTATACTCTCTACTTCTGGGACTATAAAATCAGGCCGATGTTTTTCTACAATTCTATCTAATTCTGTTGCATCAAGCATATTGATAACTTCAAATTCATGAGCTACTTGCATAGCTGGAGCATTTTCATAATTATCTACTGCAATTACATACTGCCCTAACCCTTGCATTGCAATTACTACCTCTTTTCCTAGCTCTCCAGAGCCTAATAAAAGTATCTTCTTTCTCATATTAATTCCAAAGATTCTTTGGATAAACCCCACGAGCAATACACTGATTAATTCGAGCAACAGCCATTGGTTTATCTTCTTTATAAGTTACTCCAAACCAGTTATCATCAGTTGGAATTACACGCACAGCAATTTGTCCACTTACAATCATATCAGTAACAATATTAGGAATGTAATACTCAGCCGTTGGATTATCAGTATTTTCTCTCATAAAATTATGTAACCCTTTTTCAATTTCATAAAATATAGAAGGGTGAAACCCCCAATAATTCATGGAAACACTTGCGTTTTTATCCACTGTACCTAATAGTTCATCAGTACCAATATTATAATTTACAACTCCATTTTGTGCTGCAATTTTTGTTCTTTCAATTACCTCAACTAAATTATTCGTAGCATCCACCTCACACACTCCTCTATTTACTGTTCCGTGCTCAGATAGGGTATTATGCAAAGTATATCCTACCATAGCCATTAAGGATGGAGAACAATCCTGAATTAAAAAATCTGCAATGAGCTTAAATGATCCTGAACCATAATAATCATCAGCATTAATAACGGCAAATGGCTCGTTAATTACATCTTTGGCAACTAACACTGCATGCGAAGTTCCCCAAGGTTTTGTTCGCTCAATCGTAGTAATCCCTTTTACCTTTACATTTACCTCTTGATAAACATACTCTATTTGAATTTTATCGGAAAACTTATCAAAGCGAGAGCGAAATGCCTTATCAAATTCTCTTCTGATAACAAATACAATTTTCCCAAATCCTGAACTGATAGCGTCATATATTGAGTACTCAATTATTGGTTCCTCATTTGGTCCAATTCCATCTATTTGCTTTAATCCTCCATAACGACTCCCCATTCCTGCTGCTAAAATTAATAATGTTGGTTTCATATTTTATAAATCTTTAATAAACATTTTTGATATATACTTTCCTAATATATCAAATTCTACATTCACTACTGTTCCTGGTTTAATTGTATGCAGATTAGTGTGCTTAAAAGTATAAGGGATAATGGCAACTGAAAATAAATTGTCTTTAGAATTTACAACAGTGAGGCTTACACCATTCACACAAACAGACCCTTTTTCAACCGTAATATTATCTGAATCTTTATGCTTAAAAACACAAACATGAGAACCATTATCTTTTTTTACTTCAGTACAAATTGCTGTTTGATCTACATGCCCCTGAACCATGTGCCCATCAATCCTTTCTCCTATCTTAATACTTCTTTCTAAATTTACTCTACTACCCACTTCCAAAAGCCCAAGATTACTTTTTTGCAAAGTCTCATTTATTGCAGTAACCGTATATACGTCAGTATCAATATCAACCACCGTAAGACATACCCCATTATGTGCTAACGATTGATCAATTTTTAACTCATTTGTTATGTCAGATTTTAATGAAAAATGCACATTGCTCCCCTCCTTTTTTATAGCAACTACTTCTGCTAATTCTTCTATTATTCCTGTAAACATTTTTAATAATTTATAAGTTGTTCAACCATTTCTGGCATTTGCCTTTCCTTATACAATTGATTTCTTAACTTAGGAGTAAATCCGGCTTCTTTAATACACTCTTGTATGCTATTTGCGGTAAATCTATGAGGCGCCCCTGCTGCTGAAACAACATTTTCTTCAATCATAATAGATCCCATATCGTTTGCTCCACCATGCAATGTAAGTTGTGCTGTATCTGCACCAACAGTAAGCCATGAAGTTTGTATGTTTTTAATGTTTGGAAGCATTATTCTGCAAATTGCAACCATTCTTAAATACTCATCAGAAGTTACATTATTATTGATGCCTTTTACTCTTTTTAAAAGAGTTCCATCATCCATAAATGGCCATGCAATAAATGCTAAAAAGCCATTTTCTGTTTCTGGTTTTTGTGATTGTACATCTCTTATTCTTTCCAAGTGATCAAAACGCTCCTCTAGGGTCTCAATATGACCAAACATCATAGTTGCTGATGTAGTTAAGCCAATTTGATGCGCAACCTTCATAATGTCTAGCCACTCCTGACCTGAGCATTTTCCTTTAGAAATTAATCGCCTTACCCTATCACTTAAAATTTCAGCTCCAGCCCCTGGCATACTATCCATTCCTGCTTCCTTAAGCGCAGTAAGAACCTCAAAGTGAGTATATCTTCCAATTTTAGAGATATGGGCAATCTCAGGAGGACCAAGAGCATGCAATTTTATACTAGGATAAAGTGCTTTTAAATCTCTAAAAAGCTTAATATAATAGTCTAATCCCAAGCTAGGATGATGCCCACCTTGCAATAGCAACTGATCACCACCATATGCTATAGTTTCTTCAATTTTCACTTTATATGTTTCGATGTCGGTAATATATACTTCTTCATGCTTAGGATGACGAAAAAAATTACAGAATTTACAATTGGCCGTACATGCATTAGTCGTATTTACATTACGATCAATCTGCCAAGTCACCACATTTCCTGGCACCTGCATTTGTCTTAATTCATTTGCAAAAAACATCAACTCAGCAGTTGATGTTTTTTCAAATAAAAATTGACCTTCCTCTGCTGACAAAAATTCTTTTTTCAATGCCCTATCAAGTAATTCCTTACTATCCATAAATTTACTTAGTTTTGTTGCTTCAAAATTACACATTTTATATGAAGACTCTCATTAAAAAGAAAACAACAATTTCTAATAACGATAATTTGATCCTTTTATGCAATTCAAAAAGTAAATTATCTGTTTTTAGCCTATCTAAACAAGAATTAGATTATATTAAAAACAAACAAAAAGATAAAAAAGAAATTGTAGAAATAAATCAATACAGAAGGCGCATTTTTGTGGTTCTTCCTAAAAAAGAGAAAGATCCCAACAAACATGCTGAAAATTGCAGAATGATTGGAGATACCCTTGCGGGAAAATTAACAACTGTAAATTCTGCTTTAATTATTAATCTTAAAGAAAATCAAACTGAAGTTATGCAAATTGCAGAAGGAATAGCACTTTCAAATTATACTTTTAAAAAACACAAAACAAAAGGAAAGCCAAATAAATTAAAAGCAATCTATTTGTGTAAAAACTCTAATCAAAAAGATATCGATGAATTGCAAAATATCGTTGATGCCGTTTACTTTACAAGAGACTTAATTAACGAGCCGTTCTCTCATCTTACCGCTAAAGATTTAGCTAATGCAGCCCTAAAATCAGGAAGAAAATATGGATTTAAAACAACGGTGTTAGATAAAAAGAAGATTGAATCCTTAAAAATGGGAGGACTTTTAGCAGTAAATAAAGGATCTATTGATGATCCTACATTTACAATTATGGAATGGAAACCAAAAAACACCAAAAACAAGCACCCTATTGTTTTAATAGGCAAAGGGATTGTATTTGATACTGGCGGGCTAAGTCTAAAGCCAACTGCCAATTCAATGGATTTAATGAAAATAGATATGGGGGGTGCTGGAACAGTAATTGGAGCTATGCAAGCAATTGCGGCCAATAAATTACCAGTACATGTAATTGCTTTAACTCCAGCGACTGACAACAGGCCTTCTGGGAATGCCTATGCGCCAGGAGATGTAATTACTATGCATGATGGCACAACTGTTGAGGTTTTAAATACTGATGCTGAAGGAAGATTGATTCTTGCTGATGCACTTAGTTTTGCTAAAAAATACAAACCTGAATTAGTAATTGACCTAGCTACTTTAACAGGAGCAGCAGTCGCCGCTATTGGGCATTACGGAATTGTAAGTATGCACGAAAGGGCAGAAAGAGAACATGCGAGGCTAAAAGAGACGGGGAATTATACGCATGAACGTTTAGCAGAAATGCCATTTTGGTCAGATTATGATGAACTGATCAAGTCAGACATTGCAGATATTAAAAATCTAGGAGGGCCTCATGCTGGTGCAATTACAGCCGGAAAATTCCTAGCTCATTTTGCTGATTATCCTTGGATTCACTTAGATATTGCAGGTCCATCCTATACCCAAGAAAAATACGGATATAGGGGAAAGGGAGCTACAGGAACTGGGGTAAGACTGTTATATCAATTCATTAAAAACAGAATATGATGACTAAAATTAAAGTAGGCATTTCAAAAGGAGATTTAAACGGAATTGGGTTAGAGATTATCATAAAAACCTTTAAAGACAGTAGAATGTTAGATTTTTGCACTCCAATAGTATTTGGATCTTCAAAAGTTGCGTCTATCCACAGAAAGGCAATTGAAATGCAAGATTTTAATTTTAATATCATCAATAATATTAAAGATGCTAATCCCAAAAGAGCAAACCTATTAAATATATGGAACGAAAATATAGAAATTAAGTTTGGAGAAGCAACTTCTAAATCGGGAGAACTTTCATTTGATTCTTTAAAGAAAGCTTCAGATGCATTAAAAAATAATGACATTGATGTACTAATTACTGCTCCAATTAACAAAGCCTCTATCCAGGAAAAAGCAACTAGTTTTATTGGTCATACTGAATTTTTACAAGGTAATTTTGAGGGAGAGTCTTTAATGATAATGGTAAGTGAAAGAATGAGAATTGCATTTGTAACAGGTCACGTACCCCTAAAAGAAGTGAAAAAATCAATAACAACTGAGAATATCATTTTAAAAACTAAAAAATTAAACACTGCTTTAATTCAAGATTTTGGTATTAGAACTCCAAAAATTGCTGTTTTAGGACTGAATCCTCATGCTGGTGAAAATGGCTTACTTGGCAAGGAAGAAAATGAATATATTATTCCTGCAGTCAAGAAACTAAAACAAGAAGGCATAATGGCTTTTGGCCCATATCCTGCTGATAGTTTCTTTATAAATAAGAATTTGGAGAATTTTGATGGGGTACTATCAATGTATCATGATCAGGGGTTAACTGCTTTTAAAACTTTGTCGTTTTCTGATGGTGTCAACTATACAGCTGGTTTAAATATCGTAAGAACATCACCGGTACATGGCACAGCATATGAAATTTCTGGGCAAGGAGTTGCAGATGAAAAATCATTTAGAGAGGCTATATTCCTAGCTTGTGATATTTACAAAAAAAGAACAGAGTTTAAACTATTAAATAAGAATCCTTTAGTTTTCAAAAGCTAAACATAAACGTAATACGCTAAATAGGAATAAATTTGTATGTTTGCAGCCCTTTAAAATTCAGAAGAATGCATAATTTTACAATAAAATTAGGATCTATCACTAATGGTAAAAATTCTTTTTCTTTTGAAATTGAAGATCAGTTCTTTGAAGCGTTTACTTTTTCAGATGTAGAGCATGCCAACATCTCTGCTATCGCAACACTAGATAAAGATGGTGAGAATATTTCACTAAACTTAACCGTTGATGGGCAAATAAATCAGTTGGCTTGTGACATTTGTACTGATGAATTATCAGTACAAGTATCAGGAGAAACAGATGTCATTATTAAAACAACTGATGAAGATGTAGCTTCAACTGATGATATATTTTACATTAAAAAAAGTGAAAACAAACTAGATTTACAACACTTAATTTTTGAATTAATAGTTTTAAATGCTCCAAAAAAACGACAACACGCTTTGGATAAACAGGGAAATAGCACCTGTAATAAAGAAATGGTAGATTTAGTAAAAGAATATACACAAATAAAAGAAAAGTCATCTGACCCTAGGTGGGATGCACTAAAAAGTTTAAAATAAAATAGTAAAAGAAAAAAAATGGCACATCCTAAAAGAAAAATTTCTAAAACTAGAAGAGATAAAAGAAGAACTCACTACAAGGCATTTGCTACAACAATGTACACTTGCTCTAACTGTACTGCTCCAGTACAATACCACAGAGTTTGTGAGGAGTGTGGGATGTACAGAGGGAAGCAGGCAATAGAAAAACAGGCATCTGTATAGTTTTGTAATAGATTTTTGTAGTTTTATCCCCCTTAAAACTACAATCTATTTATGAGAATTGGTATAGATATAATGGGAGGCGATAATGCCCCTAAAAAAACTATTCATGGAGCAATTCTTGCTCTTAAAGAACTACCAGAAAATATAACAGTGGTTTTATTTGGGAAGAAAAATGAAATTATTTCTGAATTAAAACAACATAACTTTAATGCAAATAAATTTGAAATTATTGATTGCTCTGAAGTTATTGGCATGGAGGACCATCCTACAAAAGCTTTCAGATCAAAACCCAATTCAAGCATTTCAAAAGGCTTTAAGTATTTAGCGAAAGGAGAAATTGATGGATTTGCTTCTGCCGGAAATACCGGAGCTATGTTTGTAGGTGGATTTTATACTGTAAAAGCCATCCCTGGAATTTTAAGACCTCCTCTTTCTTCAGTAATACCTAGAGAAGATGGAGGGGTTACAGCCCTGCTTGATGTTGGGGCTAATGCCGATTGCAAACCAGATGTTTTATTCCAGTTTGGTGTCTTAGGCTCTCTATTTTCGGAACATGTTTGCGGCATTAAAAAACCAAAGGTAAGTTTGTTGAATTTAGGAGAAGAAAAATCAAAAGGAAATTTACTAACTCAAGCCGCCTATACATTAATGGAAGATAATCCTAACTATAACTTTATTGGAAATTGTGAAGGAAGAGATATTTTTAACTCAGAAAGCGATGTTATTGTTTGTGATGGATTTACAGGGAATATAGTACTTAAAGAAGCTGAAGGGATCTACTCAATTATGAGAAAAAGAGGGCTTCTTGATGATTACTTCAAACGATTTAATTATGAGAATTATGGAGGGACTCCAATCTTAGGATTAAACAAAACTGTTATTGTTGGTCATGGAATTTCTAATGAAATTGCTATTAAAAATATGATTATACTTGCTAAAAATGTTGTGGAAGCAGATTTAGCAAATAAAATAAAAAACAACTTAAACTAATGGGAAAAATTACAGCTGCAATAACAGGAATTCAAGGCTACGTGCCGGATTATATACTAACTAATAAAGAATTAGAAACAATCGTAGATACTAATGATGAGTGGATAACTGCTAGAACAGGGGTTAAACAAAGAAGGATTCTTAAGGGAAAGGGAAAAGGGTCTTCTGTTTTGGGGGCTAAGGCCGTAACAGGTCTTTTGAAAAAAACAAACATTCCTGCTAAAGATGTCGATTTAATAATTTGTGCAACTGCAACACCTGACATGATTTTCCCTTCTACTGCCTGTATTATAGCCGATAAAATTGGGGCAATTAATGCATTTGCTTACGATTTAATGGCTGCTTGCTCAGGATTTTTGTATGCACTTTCAACTGCATCAAAATTTATAGAAACAGGTACTTATAAAAAGGTTGTTGTAGTTGGAGCAGATAAAATGTCATCGATTGTTGATTATCAAGATCGATCCACTTGTATTCTTTTTGGAGATGGAGCGGGGGCAGTAATGCTAGAACAATCTAAAGAAGGATTAGGCATACAAGATGCGATTTTAAGAAGTGATGGATCTGGGAGTGAGTTTTTACATATGAAAGCAGGAGGATCTGCTAAACCAGCAACTCATGAAACAATAAATGCTAGGGAACATTATGTTTTTCAAGATGGCCAGCCAGTTTTTAAAGCGGCTGTAACATCTATGGCAGATGTTTCTGAAGAAATTATGAAAAAAAATAATTTGTGTGCTGATGATGTTGCTTGGCTTGTTCCTCATCAAGCAAATCAAAGAATAATAGACGCAACTGCCCGAAGAATGGGCGTAGGGAATGAAAAAGTAATGCTAAATATTGAAAAATATGGAAATACTACCAATGGAACTATACCTTTATGCTTATGGGAATGGGAAGACCAATTAAAAAAAGGCGACAATTTAATTCTTGCTGCATTTGGAGGAGGATTCACTTGGGGGTCAATCTATCTGAAATGGGCTTACGATTCAAATAAATAGTTATGTTTGTACTTTTAAATAATTAAACTGAATAAAATGGATTTAAAAGATATTCAAGAATTAATAAAATTTGTTGCAAAATCGGGAGCAACAGAAGTAGATTTAGAAATAGATAATGTTAAAATTTCTATCAAGTCGCCAGCGAAGAAAAGAAGAGGTCAGGGAAGCGAAGTTACTACTATTATTCAAGAGGCCCCTACTCAAGTAGTTGCTGCGCCAACTTCTACTGTGCCAACTCCTGCTGCGCCTGTACAAGTTTCAACGCCAGCTACAGAAAATTCATCAGAAAACGCATCTTCTGATGAATCAAATTATATTACTATAAAAGCATCTATGATTGGAACTTTTTACCGCTCGTCATCTCCTGAAATTCCTCCATTTGTAAACGTGGGTGATTCCATTAAAAAAGGAGATACAATCTGTATTATTGAAGCCATGAAGCTTTTTAATGAGATTGAATCAGAAGTATCAGGGAAAATAGTAAAAGTTCTAGTGGATGATACAACTCCTATTGAATTTGATCAACCACTTTTCTTAGTGGACCCATCTTAAAATATTTACATCAAGAATTATGTTTAAAAAAATTCTAATTGCCAACAGAGGCGAAATTGCATTACGGATTATTCGTACTTGTAAAGAAATGCACATAAAAACAGTGGCTGTTTACTCAAAAGCTGATTCTGACAGTTTACATGTGAGATTTGCTGATGAAGCTGTTTGTATTGGCCCTGCTGCAAGTTCAGAGTCCTACTTAAAAATAGCAAATATTATTGCGGCTGCTGAAATCACAAATGCTGATGCAATTCATCCTGGTTATGGCTTCTTAGCCGAAAATTCAAACTTTTCAAAAATTTGCAGTGAAAATAACATCAAATTTATTGGTGCTTCTCCAGAGATGATTGATGGCATGGGCGATAAAGCTGCCGCAAAAGAAACAATGAAAAAAGCAGGAGTTCCTACAATTCCTGGGTCAATAGGAATTATGCCTAATTTTAAATCTTGTGAAAAACTTGCCCTAAAAATTGGCTATCCTGTAATGCTAAAGGCTACTGCTGGTGGTGGCGGTAAGGGCATGCGATTAGTGTGGGAAAAAGAAAATTTAGAAGACGCGTGGAACAGCGCAAGACAAGAATCAAAAGCTGCGTTTGGAAATGATGGGATGTATCTAGAAAAGTTTATTGAAGACCCAAGACATATTGAGATTCAAATTATTGGGGATAATAAAGGGAAAGCAGCTCATTTATCAGAAAGAGATTGTTCAATTCAAAGAAGACATCAAAAATTAGCTGAAGAAACCCCTTCCCCATTCATGACTAAGAAATTAAGGAAAGAAATGGGGGCTGCTGCTATTAAAGCCGCTGAAGCGGTAAAATATGAAGGAGTTGGCACAGTTGAATTCTTAGTAGATAAATATAGAAAGTTTTACTTCATGGAAATGAACACTCGTATTCAAGTAGAGCATCCAATTACTGAGGAAGTAATTGATTATGATTTGATAAAAGAGCAAGTTAAGGTGGCTGCTGGAATTGAAATATCTGGGAAAAATCATGAGCCTAAATTGCATGCTATTGAGTGTAGAATTAATGCCGAAGATCCTGCAAATGATTTCAGGCCTTCCCCTGGACTAATAACTAACTTTCATGCGCCAGGAGGTCATGGGATTAGAATTGACACGCATGTATATGCAAACTATATGATTCCTCCATTTTATGATTCTATGATTGCAAAAGTAATTACTGTTGCACAAACAAGAAATGAAGCTATTGCAAAAATGGAAAGAGCATTAGATGAGTTTATTATTGAGGGGGTAAAAACAACTATCCCCTTTCATCAAAAACTGATGAAAGACAAAAAATTCCTAGAAGGAGATTATACCACTAAATTTATGGAAACATTTGAAATTTAAAATAAAAAGCTCTCAATTGAGGGCTTTTTTATTACTCCAATTTATATACATTTAACCCATGAATATTTTTTTCACAGAATGTTGTGCAAACTCTATACAATCAGCAATAAATGGGCAAATTGCTGGGGCAAATAGAATTGAACTCTGTAATAATTTAGAAGTAGGAGG